>JBCCEW010000043.1 GCA_039030075.1 Myxococcota bacterium
CAGCCGAAGCCGCGGCTGCCGCGGCTGCTGCGCTGGGAACCGACGAGGCAGAGGCGATCGCCGACGCGATGCTCGATGACGCGGCCGCCGAAGAAGACGTGGCGCTCTTCTTGATAGGAGAAGGCTGGTCGATCGGTGCGATCCTCGACTTCTTCGAGGGTCGCTTCGGCGGCATGCCGGATCGCCTGCTCGGGATCTACGCGAAGCTGCTGTCCCGCTTCCAGGCCCTGCTCGACGCGGGCTCCGAATGGAACGCGGAGTACCTGCGCGAGGCCATGCGCGTCGTCGTGCTGCGGGTCCGTCAGCACCTGAACCCCGCGATCGACGATGCGAAGCGCGTGGGCGACTGGCTTCGTACGGTCGCCGGCTTGGGCTGGCGCAAGGCCGCCGTCCTCCTCGCCGGTGCCGCGTATCGCACCGAGGACATCGCCCGTTGGCTGCGCGAGGACGTCGGTGTCTCTGCATCGGCGATCGTCGAGCTCTTCCGCGGGAAGCTCGCGATGACGGCCGCGCGTGTGATCACCGTGCTGCGCGCCGCGGGCTACACGACGAAGACGACCGTCGCTGCCGTCGCATCCGCGTTCGGGGTGACCAAGGCCCAGCTCGCGACCGCGCTGCGCGAGGCGGGCGTGGACGCGAAGGAAGCGTTCGCCGCCATGGTCGATCACTACGGCGTCGCGGCTCACGCCGCGATCCAGGACGCGATGGTGGCTTCCGGCTACGCGCTCGATCAGGTGCGCGCCGCATACGAGGCTCTCGCCGAGACGATGCTGCAGATGAACGAGATGCGACTCGCCGCGTCCTCGCTCGGACGCTGAGGCGGGACCCTTCGTCTCTCGGAGCGCACCCGCCCAAACGGCGCGCGATCCGTCGATGCCGTGCGGCCCAGACGGGCCGCTGTATCGACACCACGGACGGTCGGCGCAGCCGAGCGAAGTCGAAGAACTAGAACTTCTGGATGAAGTCGTCTTCTTCTTCGGTCTTCGCGGGCTCTTCGCTCGGGATGAGCTCGTCCTCGCCGCCCTCTTCGCCGGAGAAGTCGTCCCAGGTGCCGTCGGAGGTCGACTCGATGCCGCGGAAGCGCAGCGCGAAGTCGTCCGGGTTGGACACGTGGTTGAGGGCCTCGTCGTAGGTGACGAGTCCTTCCTTCACATGCGACATCAGACTCTGGTCGAAGGTCTGCATGCCGTAGGTGGTGAATCCCTTCGAGATCGCGTCGTGGATCTCCTTGGTGCGGTCCTTGTCCGCGATGCACTCACGCACGCGCGCCGTCGACACCAGCACCTCGAGCGCCGGGACGCGACCCTTGCCGTCGGCGCGGGGCACCAGGCGCTGGGAGATCACGGCGCGCAGGATCGACGCCAGCTGAATGCGCACCTGCTTCTGCTGGTACGGCGGGAACACCGAGATGATGCGGTTGATCGTCTCGGTGGCGTCGAGGGTGTGCAGCGTGCTCATGACGAGGTGACCGGTCTCGGCCGCCGTGAGGGCGGTCTCGATCGTCTCGAAGTCACGCATTTCGCCGACGAGAATCACGTCGGGGTCCTGACGCAGCGCCGCGCGCAGGGCGTTCGCGAAGCTCTGGGTGTCGACCCCGATCTCGCGCTGGTTCACGATCGAACGCCGATCCCGGATCAAGAACTCGATGGGGTCCTCGATCGTCATGATGTGGCAGGTTCGATTGGAGTTGATGTAGTCGATCATCGCCGCGAGTGACGTCGACTTACCCGAGCCGGTGGTACCGGTCACGAGCACCAGTCCGCGCTGCTCCATGGCGATCGACTCGATCACCTTCGGCAGGTGGAGCTGCTCGATCGACTTCACGCCGAACGGAATCACGCGGAAGACGATGCCCACCGTGCCGCGCTGCTGGAACACGTTCACACGGAAGCGACCGAGGCCGGCGATTCCGTAGGCGAGGTCGACCTCGCGCGTCTCGTCGAAGCGCTTCTTCTGGACGGGGTTCATGATCCCGAAGGCCATGTTCTGAACCACGTCGGGCGAGAGGCGGTCGCCGGCCTTCAGCGGGACGAGGGTGCCGTCGACGCGGAACATCGCCGGGAGCCCGGGCTTCAGGTGGATGTCGGACGCACCCCCCTTCAACGCCACTTTCAGAATCTCGTTCAGCTCCACAGCATTCCCCTCGGCCAGCGCAACACCGGTCCTTGGGTTCTTCGACCGGAGGGCCGTGCGGCTTGAGACACGGCGCCTCAGGTCTTCCCTCCAGCCGGACGAAGAAAGCGGGGAGGAACCGAGGCGGGAGGCAGGCGTCGATGGGAAGGCAGCTGCGGGGCTTGCGGGCGCTCTTGCGTGTTCGTGGGCTGGCAATCGTGGCCGTCTGCGGGTGGCTGGCCGTGGCCGGTTGCACCGCGGGGACCCCGTTCTCGGCGCCGCCGAGCGGTCAGGTGACCGACGCCGCGACCGGCGCGCCCATTGCGGGTGCGATCGTGGTGTTCCGCTACGACCGCCAGCCCGAGGCCTCGGGCGAGGAGGTCGAGGCGCTCGCCCACCGCGAGATCGTCACCGACCGTGCGGGGCGGTTCCGCGCGCCGCGCCTGGCCTGGTCCTGGCCGGGCGCCGTCCGCATCGCCAGCGTGTGGGCGCCAGGGTATCGCTGCTCCGACACCGCCACGTCGGGGAGGATCCCTCTCCAGCGGGCGAAGAGTCTCGAAGAGCGACGGGCCTCCTGCGTCCCGGTCGCCGGAACACCGCGGGAGGTTCCGCGATACCGCGCGGCGTGGCAGTCGCTCTACCCGAGCATCTACCGACGGAGCGTCCGTCGCCCCGACGCGGAAGTCGAACGCGTGTTGTCCGCGCGCCGCGTGTTCGGGTTCGGTGCGAATTGTGAAGGGCCGGTCGTCGATCTCGCGCTGTCGCGCGACGGTCGCCGGGTGGCGTACTGGGTTCGGCGCGCTGGGCTTCCGTCGACGATTCGCATTCAAGAGCTCGGTGAAGGGCTTCGCTCCGTCGGTGAATCGGCTTCGGAGGAGGTTTCGGCTCCCGTCTGGTCCCCCGAGCTGGAGCTCGCCTGGACCGCGCGACACGAGCTCGTGTTGTGGCAGCCGCACTCGACGCACCCGCCGGAGGTCGTGCCGACACTGGGCGACGACACGCCACAGACCGCACGCGTGCTCTGGAAGCCGCCGACACCGCCGGCGGCTCCCGCGCTCGCACCGGCCCGTCCGGGGGAAGCGCCGCGCGGCCAGCCGTTGGCCGCCGATGACCTGCGCGACGCGAACGACGCGCGCGGGTCGGGGCGCCGGTTCCTGCGTCGGTCGATCCTGGACCCGCGCACGGGGCTCCCCGCAGACGTGCTCGAGACCGAGCACACCGACGGTGGCCGCTCGGCGGTCGCCTTGCCCGGCGAAGCGTGCGGTGCGCCCGGACGCTTCGGCCGGCCCGAAGACCACCTGACCGCGGCAGGCACCCTGGCCGTCGACCTGCGGTACGTCTCCGGCGGTTGTCGGCCCTTGCTCATCGACCTGCGCGACGGCCGCTTCCGCCCGCTCGATCCGACGGTGGGCGCGGTCTGTCGGGAGACGCGCGCAGCCCTGGCTCCCCGCTTCGAGGATGCCCTGCGCGGGTACTCGCTCGAGGTGCAGCGCGCACTCGCGGGCCTCGGCGCCGATCCGACCTCGGCCTACGTGATTCGAATTGCTCCCGACGGCACTGCCGTGGTCCGTGCGCGCGACCCGCTCGGGCGCCAGGTCGAGGGTCCGCTGCCGCGCTTCCCGTTGCGCACGCCGCTCCGCGAGCTCCGGATCAGCGTGGTCGGAGGGGTCCCCCTACCGGGCCGGAGCGTGCCGGGCATCCAGCCGCTCTAGGGACGTCCCTGCGGCGCGCTCGCGGGCCCGCTCGGTCCGATCGACCGGTCCGGTTCGCCTGATCCGCGCCTGAATTCCCGTGGGGGAAACGGGTGCGCGGCGGCGGCGTTTCGCAGCCCTGTGCGCGCCGGCGAGGCCGGCTCCAACGCGGCAGATCCCGTCCCACCCGCTGACCCGCGGGGGTTTTCTGGGCCCGGTGGGCAAGACCCTTCCCACATGGAAGGAACTTTCCCTCCACTCGGCCCCTTCGAGGGTGCCGCCCGGCTCACTCGAGGCGGCGCAACTTCGCGTGAAATAAGCGCTTGCACTTTTCTACCGACTCAGTGCAGAGTAGGTACAACGATTGCACAATGACGCGATGGCGCCCTTTGGGAAGAGGGCGGTGTTGCTGGGATCCGTGCCCTCGGATCCGCCTGAACAGAGTAATCGGACGGAAGTTTCGGAGCAGAGCTGACAACGCAGAGCGAACGGATCCAGCCCGGGACCAGCGCGACCCCTGATGATGCGCCGGTGAGTAGTGGCAACGAGGACCGAAAAAGCTCATCCGAACGACGCTGAACAGAAATTTTTCAGATCTGCAGATCTACTGGGACCAATAAGGGGAAGCTGGGATGAACATTCGAGGCCAGATGCGCCGCGTTCTCCAGGGACTTGCGCTCTCGCTGCTACTGCCCTTCGCAGCGAGTGCAGCCACCAACTACAACTTCGGCAACCTGACCGGCGCGAACTTCGACTTCATCGATCTGAACGAGACGGTTCAGACGGCGGATGACGAGAGCGCGCCGCTCTTCGAGGCGCCGGGCGTGCTCGGCGGCTCGGGCGGGAGCGACGTCCTGGTGTTCACGCCCTCGTCGTTCCTCGCGGACTCGGCGGGCGGCGAGGGGCAGGTGCCGCCGGACGGCAATCCGTTCGACAACACCCACTCGACCTTCAACGCGACGATCATGGGCAACGCGCCCGGCGCGTTCGTCGACAACATCATTCTCACCGAGAACGGCGATGGCAGCATCACGTCGTTCGGCGGGATCGGCGGCGTCACGGCGCAGCTCTCGGGAACGATCACGATTCTCGACACGGTCTCCGGAGCGAACGAAGGCTCGAGCTTCAACTTCGGCGTGAGCGGCGACAACTGGGTCACGTCCTACACCGGCGGATCCGTGATCGGCGACCAGCTGACGATCTCGACGCCGGGTGCGATCTCCTGGTCGGCCGTCGTGGACATCGACCTCGCCTCCGTGTTCGGCGCAAACGACATCACCAAGGTCGAACTCCAGTGGAACAACATCCTCTCGGCGTTCAGCCAGGCCACGTCGGATGCGCTGATCCAGAAGAAGACTGGGGAAACCACGCTCCAGGTGATTCCCGAGCCGACCACTGGGCTGCTGCTCCTCGGAGGACTGATCGGCCTCGCCGCGCGCCGCCGCTCGTAGGGCGGATTCGCGGCTTCGATTCCCTCCCCATCCATTTTGAGACGACCACACCTGTCCCAAGCGGAGATCCCCCAGAGTTTGCGCTCCCAATAGCAAGCGAGCCCACTGACAGAACCCGCGGCGCCTGCCCTGGGTGAAGCAGAGCTGGATCTCACGCTGAATTCGTTGCCCAAGGAGTCAATCGTGCGCAGTTCTGCTCGCTTTGCCGTGATCACCGCGGCAATTCTGTCCCTGGCGCTCCCGGCCATGGCCACCGTGAATCACGGTGACTTCGCCGGGACCGACGTCACCTTCCGGGACGTCTCCGAAACGACCACGAGTGCGGGAGACGCCGAGCCGCTCTGGGAAGCCCCGAGCCTCGGCGTCAGCGGCGATCAGCTGCTGTTCTTCCCCACCTCCTTCCTCGCGCAGTGCGCGGCGGGAACCTCGGACGTCACCTCCTCGACGCTGACCACGACCCTCGACACCACGGGGACGCCGGGCGCGACGATCGACACCGTGCAGTTCGCCGAGGCCGGTGACGGGAACCTGACCCAGTTCCCGCCCTTCGGTGATCCGAGCACGAACGTGTCGGTGACCCTCACCGGTACGGTGACGGTGACCGAGACGCTCAGCGGCCCGATCGCGCCGGTGGTCATTCCCGTTTCGGGCACCTTCGCTCCCTCGGGCTCCTTCGCGCTGCCCACCGATTTCGGCGCGATCAGCTGGAATGGCGGGATCGGGATCCTCGACGTCGCCGCGGTCGTTCCGAACGCCACGAAGGTCGACGTCTCCCTGGACAACACGCTCACGGCGAACTGCGCGGCCACCGCCAGTGCGCTGATCCAGAAGAAGGCGGTGACGGGCCCGACGGTCGCGATCAGCGTTAACCCGATCGAGTGCGACATCGACGTCGACAAGACCTGCTGCGTGCTCGAGCCGGTGAATCCCGACCTCGACGTCTGCGAAGGCGACGTCGTGCGTCTCGTCATGAAGTACACCGGCAAGAGCTGCCGGGCCTCGAACAACGACCAGGGCCGCGCGTTCCGCTGCTACGGCCGCCGCAAGGTGGGCCAGCCGGCCAACATCTCTATCATCTACGGCAGCGGCAACACCTACGCGACGCCGAATTCGAACGTGATGAAGGGCGATCTGGTCACGTTCCAGAGCACCAGCGGCACGCTGGACGAGTGGACGAAGATCAAGGTGACGGGGCCCTGGTGGCGTCGTCAGATCCTGAAGATCGATACCTCCTGCAACCGCACCATCGCCTGCGGTGACCGCTTCGGCGCCTTCGAGGTGGTGGAAGTCGAGAGCACTATCGGCGGTGTCAACGACTGCACCGCGCCGCCTCCGCCGCCGGTCTGTGCCGGTAGCCAGACCGACCCGGTCGGCACGGTGTGCGACGCCCGCGTGGTCGACATGGTGCTCGAGTACACCGGGCAGGACTGCCAGGATCCGCTCGGCAACCCGCAGAGCGGCTTCGCGGCCTGCGACGGCGACGCCACCGGCGCCAGCAACGTCGGTGTGATCTACACCGGCGACTACGGCTGGTCGCAGATCGTGTCGCCGGCGAGCGGCATCAACGACGGCGACCGGATCCGCGTCAGTGCGACCTGGTTCGGTGGCCTGCAGGCGCTCCAGAGCTTCAAGATCGTGGACGCCAGCGGCGTGCGACAGACCGTCGACTTCAAGGTCTGGTGCTCGCAGGACAAGCCGCTCTCCCTCGGTGACGAGTTCGGCAGCCTGAAGGTGGTGGGCTTCACCACCCAGAGTGGTCAGCACGCCTATCTCGGCGATGGCACGAACGGCCAGCTCGACGCCTGTGAAGTGCCGCTGGCTCCGCCGGCCCCGCACTGCACGAGCGATCTCCAGTCCCTGACGCTGGTCTACATCGGCGACTTCCTCGGGGAAGGCTGCACGGTGAGCAACGACCAGTTCGGCAACGCCACCTGCACGGGCGTCGCGGATCCGGGCGACCCGGTTCTCGTCGCGGCGGGTGCTGGCTTGACCGCGGACCCGATCGACATGATCGAGTTCGGTGACCTGGTGACGCTGGAGGCCACGGCCGGCGGCGACCTGCCGACCTGGACCACGCTCGATACCACGGGCGCGGGTGGCACCCAGACGATCTCGCTCAAGACGTCGTGCCACAAGCCGCTCAGCCTGGGCGACCGGTTCGGTTCCTGGGTGGTGTTCGGCATGGACCGCCAGGAAGAGGGTCCGATCACCCTGGGTGGCAACGTCGAGTATCAGTACAAGGTGACCAACCCGAACGCGAGCCAGCTCGACAACATCACGATCGACGACGATCAGCTCGGCGTGATCGCCAGCGGCCTGTCGCTGGCTCCGGGTGAGATGACGACGGTCAAGGCGGGCGCCACGCTCTTCGGCACCACGACCAACGTGGTCACGGTGACCGGCGATGTGGGTGGCGATGTCTGCGCCCCGGCCACCGACCAGGTGACCATCGGCGTGACGGCACCGCCTCCGGGCACCTTCTACTGCTCGGAGCCCATCAGCGAGCTCACGCTCATCTGGAACGGTGTCCAGAACATCGACGTGACGGCCTGGGAAGGTGGCGTCGGTACGAGCCTGATCGCGGCGGCCCACGAAGACGTGGCGCCGGGTGAAGCGATCACGGTGAGTGGTCTGGGCGCCGACTACCCGGTCTTCGAGATCTTCGAAGCGGGTACCACCAACAAGCTGGGCGAGTCGTCCTTCGACCTCTGGTGCAACGACTACGCCATGAACGGCGTCGAGGACTGCGGCAAGGCCGTGGGTAACCTCAAGTGGGACGACCCGACGCTGATCAACACCTGGGGCCTCGAGGGCATGGTCGATACCGACGAAACCCTCAGCTGCACGCCGACCCTGGTGCCGAATCCGCCCGTCTGCGGCTTCGGTCCCGAGCTGGCGCTGCTCCTGCCGGGCCTCCTCTGGTGGCAGCGGCGGCGGCTCCAGTCGAAGGCGTAACGCCAAGCGACACCGCAACGAAAACGCCCCGGTCGGTCCATCCGGCCGGGGCGTTCGCGTTTCGGGGGCGCCTCGGCCGATCGCCTCCGCCAACCCTCGAACGCTATCGTCGCCCCCACCGCTCGAGCGCTTCTCATGATCCCCTACATCGAGAATCCCACGCTGACCCTGGGCAGCTACACGCTGGAGTCGTTCTGGGTCCTCGTCGGGATCGCGATCATCGTCGAGTTCCAGATCGTGATGCGTCGCGCGCCGCGCTACGGCATCTCGGCGCTCGAGACCTCGACGCTGCTCGGCTGGGCGATCGGCCTTGGGATCCTCGGCGCCCACGTCTTCGACATCTTCGTCTACTTCCCCGAGCGGCTTCGCGAGGACCCTTGGGTGCTCCTCCGTTTCTGGGGGAGTCTCTCTTCCTTCGGCGGCATGCTCGGGGGCCTGCTCGGGTTGCTCGCAGTCATGCAGATCCGGGGAATGCCCGGGGCGGACCAGCTGCGTTTCGTCGACTGCCTGCTCTTTGCGCTGCCGTTCACGCTCGCCATCGGCCGCCTCGGCTGCGGCCTGCAGCACGACCACCTCGGCATCGAGTCGACCCACTGGCTCGCCGTGCGCTTCCCCGACGGTCCACGCTTCGACCTGGGTCTGCTCGAGTTCTTCTACACGAGCCTGATGGCCGGCCTCTTCGTGTGGCTCGACCGACGGCGCTGGCCCGCCGGATTCTTTCTCGGTGCCTTCTTCGCGCTCTATGGCCCGGTTCGCTTTGCTCTCGACGCACTGCGCGTCGGCGACGTGCGCTACGCGGGTTGGACGCCGGGCCAGTACCTCTCAATCGCGGCGACGCTGCTCGGCCTGACGGTCCTCGCGTGGGTCCTGCGCAGTCGCGTGTCCGACGACGAGGCTCCTGCCGCCTAGCCGAAGGGTTCCCTGGTTCGTTCCTCAGGGCCCGGGCGATTCGCTGCCAGGACCGCTCGTCTCGAACGCCTCGTGCAGATGCGCCAGACGGTCGGCAACGACGGCGATCAGGGCCCCGGCCGGCAGGTCGAGGAACCAGTGCTGCTTCGTCGCGAGCGTGGCAAAGAGGATCGCTCCTGCCCAGCCGATCGCGCTTGCGGCGACGATCCGCCGTGAGATGCCGCGCAACCCGGCCCAGCCGTGCTGGGCCAGACAGAGCGTCGAGTACACCACCAAGGCAGCGTGCAGCGAGGGCATCGAATTCAGGGGCCGATCGACCCCCACCAACCACTGGTACATCGCATGCTCGGGCACACTCGCGGGCCGCGGACCTGCCACCGGAAACAGCAGGAAACAGACGAAGGCGATCGTGCACATCACCGCGAGGCCGCGGCTGTAGTGGGCCAGTCCAGCCCGGGTCGGAATCATCAGGGGCGCGGCGGGTACCAGCACCGCAATCGACAGGTAGACCCACACCCAGTTCGGAGAGAACGAAATCGCGTCGTCGATGCCCAACGCGGGAACCGTGTGAGCCGGGAACCAGTCGACGTACTGGAGGCTGAAGTACGGGACACAGATCCCGACCGCCAGCCCCAGCAGGACTGCCACCTTTTGCGTGAGGTGGAGCTGGAGGCGCGCCCCAGGGCCGGCCTCGGGCTGATCCCCGACGTCCTCCATGACGCCATTCTATCTCAGGCGTTGCGGGCGACGGTGCTGGAGCGTCACTTTGCGCGCGCCCGCGGAGGTCTCGAGGAGGCGACCGCAGGGCAGGGCGCTGCAAGGCACCCGCCGGGGCCGGGAGGGTTCCGCGCCAGGCGCAGGCACCTCCCGGCCCATCGATCAGGCTTCGGCGCTCGCCTCCTCCGCCTCCCCCGAGCTGGCGGCGGACTCGCCGTCCTCGACGTGTGCCGGAACGGCCCGCTTCAGGCCGTGGTGTCCATACACCGCGTCCGCAAGCCGTTCGCGGGTGTCCACGTTCTCGAGCAGGAAGCGCCGCGCGTTCTCGCGTCCCTGCCCGATGCGCTCTCCGTCGTAGGAGTACCAAGCGCCACTCTTCTCGACGAGGCCCGCTTCGACGCCCAGGTCGAGCAGGTCTCCCTCTCGCGAGATGCCCTGGTTGTAGAGGATGTCAAACTCGGCCTGGCGGAACGGGGGCGCCACCTTGTTCTTCACCACCTTCACCCGGGTGCGGTTGCCGACGACCTCGTCCCCGTCCTTCAGCGCCGCGATGCGCCGCACGTCGAGGCGCACCGAGGAGTAGAACTTCAAGGCGTTCCCGCCCGTGGTCGTCTCGGGGTTGCCGAACATCACGCCGATCTTCATCCGGATCTGGTTGATGAAGATGACCGTGGAGTTCGACTTTGCGACCGTACCCGTGAGCTTGCGCAGCGCCTGGCTCATGAGCCGCGCCTGCAGGCCCACGTGGTGGTCACCCATTTCGCCCTCGATCTCGGCCCGTGGCGTGAGCGCGGCGACAGAGTCGACCACCACGAGATCGATGGCTCCCGACCGGAGCAGCACGTCGACGATCTCGAGGGCCTGTTCGCCGGTATCGGGCTGGGAGACCAGGAGGTCCTCGATCTTCACCCCCAGGCGCCGGGCATACCCGACGTCGAGAGCGTGCTCGGCGTCGACGAAGGCGGCGACGCCGCCCTGCCGCTGCACCTCGGCGACCGCGTGCAGGGAGAGAGTGGTCTTACCACTCGACTCGGGCCCGTAGATCTCGACGACGCGCCCCTTCGGCAGACCGCCGATGCCGAGGGCGAGGTCGAGACTCGCAGAACCCGTCGAGAACGCCTCGATCTCCCGATCGATGCCGTCTTCGGTCATCGAGAGGATGGCGCCCTTGCCGAACTGCTTTTCGATCGCGGAGACCGCGTGGGCGATGGCTTGCTGCTTCTGGCCCTCGGGCGCCTTGCCCACCGCGCCATTGCTCTTGGTTGCGCTGCCGTTGGATCGACTCTTTGCCGTCATGGGTTCTCTTCCTTTCGGTAGTTGTGCGTCGTGAGATGGATGGGTGCGAGCGATGTCGCGCTTCAGGGGTGAACGGGAGCGCTGGCTCCGTCACCGGAGCCCCCCGCTTCGGGGGCCTCGAGCGGAAACCGAGCCAGCGGTGAATATCGAGCGCCCTCTGCGGACAGGTCGCTGCGGAAGAGCACGCATTCGGTCACGACCGAAGCATCGGCTGCCGTCGTGACGGATGCGGTCACGCTGGGCAGACGCACCCGCTTTCCGCGTCGCACCCGCGCGAGGGTGAGGTGCGGTCGATACGGTCGGTCCTCCGCCATCGGCACCCACGCTGCGACCGCGTCGCGCAGGCGCGCAGCGAGATCGGCGAGCGGCGCCTGCGGGCGTGCGGGCAACACGACCACCCGAGGGCGACGCGATTGGGGGAACCCGGTCGGGGCCTCGAAACGCAGGGGGAATCCGCACACCCCGACGAGCGCTCGTTCGGCGGCCTCTCCCAGGACGGGGAGGTCGGCGCCAGCGACGTTGCCGAGGAAATGCAGCGTCACGTGGAGCGCCTCCGCCGGGACCCAGCGCAGGGCGTCGACGTCCTCGCCGTCGGCGCGCAATGCTTCTCGGACCGCGTGCTGCCACGCGAGCGCCACGGAACGCGAGGCCTCGTCCAGAGGCACAGCGAGGAACGCTCGAACCCGCGCGTCATCGTCCACCCCGCGACCCCGGTGCCGAACCTCCGCCTGCGCGCCGCAATAGCGTCGGTCCCACCAGCGGCTCCCCGAGCATGCGTCGACGGATCCAGTCGAGCGCCACCTGGGCCGTGAGCTGGCGGTGCCGGGCGCGATCGAGCGGGAAGACGAAGTGGTCGGCGTGAACGCCCTCTGCGTCGGCGAGCGCCAGGTGCACCAGGCCGACGGGCTTCTCCTCGGTGCCGCCATCGGGCCCCGAGATTCCCGTGGTGGCGACCGCGAGGTCGGCACCGAAACGCGCGCGCGCCCCCTCGGCCATGGCGCGTGCGACCGGCTCCGAGACGGCGCCATGCTCGGCGAGGAGCTCCGCGGGGACCCCCAGCTGGGCTTCCTTCGCTTCGTTGGCGTAGGCGACGACGCCGCCCTGGAAGTAGCGCGACGCGCCGGCAACGTCGGTCAGCTTCTCGGCGATCAGGCCGCCGGTGCACGATTCGGCGACCGCGATGCGCGTGCCCCGCTCGCGCAGCAGGGCCCCCACCACGTCGGCCAGAGACGCTTCGCCCTCGCCATAGACGATCGCGCCGAGGCGCTCGCGGATGGTCGCACAGACCGCGTCGAGCCGGGCTTCGGCCGCGGCGACGTCGGTCGCCCGGGCCACGGGACGCAGATAGTTGTCGGGGAAGGACGTTCGGAACCCGAGGCTTACGTCGCCCGAGGCCGCGACGTCGGCGAGCTCGGCGTCCAGCGAGGACTCGCCGATGCCGAAGGTGCGCAGCAAGCGAGCGCGCACGACCTGTCCGCCCGACTGGCGACGGGCGATGCGCGGGAGCACCTGCTCGTCCATCATGCGCATCATTTCGCGGGGCACGCCGGGCATGCAGAAGAAGAGGGCGCGTCCGACATCGAGGCCGAAACCTGGCGCGGTTCCGATCGGGTTGGCGAGGACGTCGGCCCCTTCCGGGAAGTAGGCCTGGCTCGCGTTGTTGTCGGTCATCTCCCGTCCGATGCTCTCGAAGAAGGCGCGGATGCCCGCCAGCGCGTCCTCGTCGAGTCGCAGCGGTCGCTCGAAGGCCTGACCGAGGACCTCGGAGGTCAGGTCGTCGCGGGTGGGGCCGAGCCCGCCGGAGACGAGCACGACGTCGGAACGGTCGGCCGCGCGGTGGAAGGCATCGACCATGTCGGCCGGCTCGTCGCGCACCGACGCATGGAAGTGGGTCTCGATATCGAGGGACAACAGCCGATCCGAGAGAAAGGCCTTGTTCGAATCGACGATCTCGCCGCGAAGAAGCTCGTCGCCGATGGTGAGGACCTCGGCCTTCACGCGAGCGCTCCGCTGGCGGCTCCGGCCCAGACGACCACCGCGGCGAGTACACCCGCGACGAGGTCATCGGCCATGACGCCGAGGCCCCCTTCGAAGCGGCGCTCGGCCCAACGCACGGGGCCCGGCTTGGCGATGTCGAAGGCGCGGAACGCGACGAAGCCCGCCAGCAGCGGGAGCGGCGCACGCCAACGCGCTTCCGGCAGGACGAAGAGCAGGGGCACGAGCGCGACCAGCTGCCCGGCGACTTCGTCGATGACGATCCGCCCGTCATCGTGCTGGCCAAACAGACGCTCGGCTTCGGTCGATGCCCACACCCCAACGACACTCGTCGCCACGATCAGTACGGCGATCGTCCAGCCGCCGAGGGAGAGGCCCAGAGCGAAGAGGCCGACGCCCACGGCGGCGCCGAACGTCCCCGGCGCGACCGGCACGAAGCCCGCGCCTCCTGCCGTGGCGAGTGCCAACGCCAGGGTCGATCGCCAACCGCGATGCGACGTCTGCGAGGCCGCGTCGGGTCGGGCTTCGGCTTGTTCTTCGGCCGACGACAAGCGGTGCTCCGGCACGCTCCCGAGGGTTCCCGGACCGCATCGGCCACGTAGCGCGAAGCGGACTGGGACGGCACGCCGCTCCAGGGTGTGGTCAACCCAACGCACCCCGGGTGGAGGCACTGGGTCTCGGCGCTCGGCGCCAGGCCCGCGTCAGCGGGTTCCGAACGCGCGCAGCGAGCGCTGCCCTGCAGCGGGTGATGGGTTTCCCTACGGGTTCGGCGGTTGGAGGAGGACCGCAGACGACGCCTCAGCGGGGACCGGGCGACCGCTCCAAGGTACCCGCGGCCCGCCCGGAAGGCCATCGTTTCAGAGGCGAAAAAAAGGAAAAAACGAATCCAAAAATGTCAATGTTCTCGAATACTTCCGCCAGAGCCCACGCTACGCTCCCGCCGATGCAGGGGCCCGTGCTCGGACTCGACCTGGGAGCGCGCCGAATCGGTCTGGCCGTCTCCGACGAGGACGCCACCATCGCGTTTCCGGTGGGCTGCCTCGAACGTCACGGTCTCGAGAAGGATCTGGCGGCCCTGGGCGAGCTGATCCGCGAGCGCTCGATCCGGGCCATCGCGATCGGGTTGCCCCTGCACATGGACGGGCGTGCGGGCAGCGGAGCCGAGGCCGCGCGCCGCTTCGCGACGGCCCTCACCGAAGCCACCGAACTACCCGTGGAACTGGTCGACGAGCGCTGGACGACAGCCCAGGCGGAACGCACTCTTCGCGACGCGCCGGCGTCCAAACGTCGACGCAAGGGTGAGGTCGATGCGCTGGCCGCCACGCTGATCCTGCGAACCTATCTCGAACAGCCGCGCGAGGGCGCTCCGTGATTTCCCGCATCCTGCTCTTCCTGGCGATCGCTGCCGTCCTGGGGGCCGCTGCCCTCGGAGGCTGGCTCTCGCAATCACTCGAACCGCTCACCGACGAGGCGGAGCCCGTGCTCTTCACCGTGGAGCCGGGCGAGTCGCTGCGCGGCATCGCGACGCGCTTGCAGCGAGAAGGGCTCGTCCGAGACGTCGAGGCCACGGTACTGCTCGCGCGGTATCGAGAGCTCGGACAGAAGCTCTCGGCCGGCGAGTTCTTCCTGTCGGCGGATCAGTCCCCGAGCGAGATTCTGGACGTTCTGGTGAAGGGGCGTCCTGCGACGTATCCCGTCTCGATTCCGGAAGGACTGACCGCAGTCGAGATCGGTCGCGTCATCGCCGACGCGGGTCTCGTCGATCGCGAAGCCTTCGATGCGGCCTTTGCGAGCGCGGATCTCCTCGAGCGCTGGGAGATCCCCGCGGAGAATCTCGAGGGGTATCTCTTCCCCGAGACCTACCGCTTTCCGAAGGGGCTCGACGGGGAGCAGGTGGTCGAGGTGATGCTCGAGCAGTTCGAGCAAGCCTGGGGTCAGGTGGCGGCCCGCGCCGCGGAGCGCGGGCTCTCGCGCCACGAGGTCGTGATCCTCGCTTCGATCGTCGAGAAGGAGACGGGCGCCGCCGAAGAGCGGCCGTTGATCGCCTCGGTGTTCGCGAATCGCATCGAGCGAAACATGCGTCTCGAGTCGGATCCCACCATCATCTACGGCATCCCGGACTTCGACGGCAATCTACGACGCCGCCATCTCGACGACGCGAGCAACCTCTACAACACCTATCAGCATTCGGGGCTCACGCCGGGGCCGATCGCCAATCCAGGTCTGGCGTCCCTCGAGGCGGTGGTCGCGCCGGCCGAGTCCGACTATCTCTTCTTCGTGTCCCGCAACGATGGCACCCACGTGTTCTCCGAGTCGTACCGGGATCACGTCAGGGCCGTCGATCGCTACCAGCGCCGTCGCGGGGGCAGCTAGTGGCGGCACCGCTCGACCCGGCTCGCTTCTACGGAGAGCACATCCCCCGCCAGTTCAATGCGGCCCTCGATGCCGAGCAGGAGCGCGGGGAAGCCGGTCGCCGGGTGCACGCCGCCATGCGCGCCGTCAACGCCACGATCCAGGTGGTCGTCGAAGGGACCGACGGCGGGACCTTCTTCCTGAACATTCGCGAGGGTCAGATGGAGGCCGGGGCGGGTGCGGACCGGCCTCCGTTCCTCACGTTGCTCCAGGATCGCCACGGGTTCGATCGACTCGCCGAGGAAACCGGGGACTCAGCGCTCGCGCTGCTCGGCGGTCTCTCGGGGATCACAGGCGAGCTCAAATTCACGCGGGACCGGATCGAGCGGCTTCGCGAGATCGACGGGCTCGTTCGCTTCGAGGTGACGGGGGAGGGCGGCTTCGCGCTTCGCACCCACTTCGGTGAAACACCCGTTCCCAACGCGCCGAAGACCACGATCTCGGTCGAAGACGCCGACTATCGGGCGCTGCGCAGCGGCGATCTCGACGCCCAGGAGGCCTTCATGACCCAGCGGATTCGCGTCGATGGCGACATGCAGGCCGCGCTGCAGCTCGCGATGGCGGCTCTCGAAGACGCCTGAGCCGGCTTGCCTCACGCGCCGCGGGCCTCGATAATCGCGGGGCGCGCTGGCTCGAAGCCATGCTTCGAGCGGAGGGAGACATGGTCGGTTCTTGGTTGTTGCTGGGGTTCGCGATGGGCATCCGGCACGCGCTCGAAGCCGATCACATCGCCGCGGTGGCGAGTCTCTCGGCGCGCTCGGCGGGGCGCCGCGAGCTGCTGCGGGTCGCCGGCGCCTGGGGCCTGGGTCACGCGCTGACTCTGGTGGGTCTGGCCAGTATCTGGGTGGCCACGGGCGTGACCGTTCCCGAGCACCTCCAGCCCTGGCTGGAAGCCGCTGCGGGGGCCCTGCTGGTCTGGCTCGGAATCGACCTGCTGCGTCGGCGCTTCGTGGGGCCGCCGCGTCTGGACGCCCACGAGCATCGCGACGGCACGCGGCACGTCCACTTCCACTGGGAGCTTCCCGACGGCGCGGGCGAGGCGGAGCACCCGCATGCGGAGCGCCCGCTGGGTCGCGCGCTGCTCGTCGGAGCGGTCCACGGGTTTGCCGGGTCTGCGCTGCTCGGGGTGTTGGCGGCGCAGGGTGCCTTGCCGGCGGCCGCGATCGCGTACGCCGTGCTCTTCGGTCTCGGCGCCACCGCCGGGATGCTGCTCTTGTCGAGCGCCGTGTCGGTGCCGCTGCGCTGGCCGCGCGTGCAAGCGCTGGCCTACGGCCGTCCCTGGCAGTGGACGCTCGGGACGCTCTCGATCCTGATCGGTTGCTGGGTCGGCGGGCGCGCTCTCTGGCCCGGGGTGGGGCTCTAGAGCGCTCGCGTCGGCGCGCTAGTTGAGCGCGACGTCCTTCAGCAGCTGCAGATTGTCGAGGGCCTTGCCCGCACCGTGTACGACCGCCGAGAAGGGGTCGTCGCTGCGCAGGATCGGCAGCTTCGTCTCCTGACGGAGCACGTGGTCGAAGTCGCGCAGGAGCGATCCACCGCCCACGAGCATGATGCCGCGGTCGACGATGTCTGCGGCGAGCTCGGGCGGCGTCTTCTCGAGGGTGAGGTGAACGGTCTCGACGATCGAGTGGATCGGTTCGACCAGAGCTTCGGCGATCTCCTCGCTCGAAGCCACGACGACCTTCGGGATACCGGCGACGAGGTCGCGGCCTTTGATCTCCATCGTCTCCGACGGACCCTCGGCGGCAGACGCCGTCGCGATCGTCATCTTCACCTGCTCGGCGGTGCGTTCACCGATGAGCATGTTGTACTTGCGCTTGACGTAGTTGACGATGGCCTCGTCCATCTTGTCACCGCCGCAGCGGATCGAGCTGGAGGTCACCACGCCCGAAAGCGAGATCACGGCGACGTCGGTCGTGCCGCCGCCGATGTCGACGACCATGTTCCCGGTCGGTGCCGTCACGTCGAGGCCCGCGCCAATGGCCGCGGCCATGGGCTCCTCCATCAGGAAGACTTCGCGTGCTCCGGCCGACAGCGCCGACTCTCGCACCGCGCGCTTCTCCACGCTGGTGATGCAGGGCGGAACGCAGATCACGATGCGCGGACGGATCAGCTTGCCGCGGTTGTGCGCCCGCTGGATGAAGTAGCGGAGCATCGCCTCGGTGATTTCGAAGTCGGCGATCACGCCGTCCTTGATCGGGCGGATCGCGCGGACGTCCCCGGGCGTGCGCCCGAGCATCTCTTTCGCCTCGAAACCCACGGCGCGCACGGTCTCGCCGCGCCCGCCCGGATCGGTGGTCACGGCGACGACACTCGGCTCGGAGCACACCAGGCCCTTGCCGTGCACGTAGACGAGCGTGTTGGCCGTCCCGAGGTCGATCGCGAGGTCGTGAGAGAACAGGCCAGCGAGCCAGTCGAACAGCATCGAATCCCTCCCCGGCGGCAGCGGGCCGCGGGTCTGTAGGATTCGTATCGGCAAAAGACGGCGAGAATTGAGCCGTCTGACACCACCGGTGAGGCTCGAACTTGCACGAGCCTCGCCGGTCGCTGTCGAATACCCGTGTTCCGCCGGGAGCGGAACCGACGCGGCCTATTGGAGCGGCGTCGCCTCGTCCGTCACCGTGGTTGCGGCGTCTTCGGTGGCTGCGGGCGCGCTGCCGGTGTCGGCGGCGGGTGCCAGGGCCACGAGGGCCTGCAGCGAGTTCATCTTCTGGAAGACCTCGGCCACGGCAGAGCGGACCAGGGTGAGCTGCATGTCGTAGCTCTGGACCTGCTGGTTGGCTGCGGCGAGCTCGGCCCCGAGGGTCTCGACCTCGCTGGAGAGCGCCACGATCTGCTCGGCCTGGGCCGACGCGCGCTGGGACTGGCTGTAGAGGCCGAAGAGGGAGCCCACGAGCAGCAGGAGCACCACGCCGAAGGCCAGCCAGGAGACGCCCTGACGCTCGGGCTCCTCGGGCGCGGCCGAAGGTGCCGGGTCCGGGCTCGAGGCGTCTTCCGGAACCGCCACGAGCTTCGGTGCCGCCTCGGTGGCGGGCGTCTCGGGGGTGGAAGCGGGGGCCTGCGGGGTCTGTTCGGCGGGCTTCGGCTCGGCCATGGATGTCTCCGGGTAGATGGCGCCCGCTCGGCGCGGGCGACGAATGGGGTGGAGTGGGCGACGGGCGTCCGTCAGGCGAAGTCTATCGGCCAGCGGCCGACGGAGCGAGGCCCCGATACCGCGGACCTCCGTCGGTGCGGGCTCCTCCGGGCCGGTTTCGGCCGGCGGAGACGCGTGCGGCGCCGTTAGGACTGGATGACCAGCTTCGAGAGGCTGGTCTTCCGCAGATTCGTCTTCTGAATCGTCCGCACGAGCTCTGCCACCTTCTCGATGTCGGTCTCGAAGGGGTTGTTGCAGATGACGCGAACGTTGAGGAGGTTGCCGAGGCGGATGTTCGACCAGTCGAGGTCGTACTGGATCGAGTTCTGCCGCGCGAGCTTGATGAACTCACCGCGCATCCGCGCCCGGGTATCCGGGGGCGGCTCGGTCTTCGCCTTGATCACCTCCTCGTCGTCGAGGATGCGCTCGACCAGGCCTCCGCGCTCGAGCAGGTAGTACAAGCCGCGGTTGAGGCGCAGGTCGTGGTACTGGAGGTCCAGCATGAAGACGCGCGGATCGTTCCAGGTGGTGTCGTTCCGCTCGATGTAGGAGCGGATCATCTTGCGCTTGATCACCCAGTCGATCTCGCGATCGAGCTTGTCCGGGTCGTCGTTCAAGCAGTCGAGGACGTACTGCCACTTCTCCACCGCATCACGCAGCTCCTCGGAAACCGGGTACTGCTCGATGTACTTCTGGGCCATCTCGCAGTACTCCATCTGGATCTCGATCGGCGAGTACTCGCGGCCGTTGTCCAGGCGGAGCTTGCGGTGGCAGGTGGTGTCGTAGGAGATGTCCTTGATGGCCTTCACCGGGTTGCGCAGGGTGAAGTCCTGATTGATGAAGTTGTCCTCGATCATCTGGAGGACGACCGCGCAGGCCCCGACCTTCAGGAAGTTCGTGTACTCCGACATGTTGGAGTCGCCCACGATGACGTGGAGCCGGCGGTACTTCTCGCGATCGGCGTGGGGCTCGTCGCGGGTGTTGATGATCGACCGGTCGTTCGTCGTGGTGCCCGAGATCTTCTGGTAGATGTGCTGGGCGCGCTGGCTGATGCAGTAGTGAACGCCGTCCTGGGTCTGGAAGACCTTGCCCGCGCCGCTGTAGATCTGGCGCGTCACCAGGAACGGGATCAGCTGCTCCGCGAGGTAGTAGAAGTCGACGTCGCGGTCGACCAGGTAGTTCTCGTGGCAGCCGTAGGAGTTTCCGACGAAGTCGGTGTTGTTCTTGAAGATCGAGAGCTTCCCGGCGATCCGCTCCTCGCGGATCTTCTCCTCGGCGTAGATCTGGAGATCTTCGAGGATCCGCTCGCCCGCCTTGTCGTAGACGATGAGCTGGCGGGGCGACGCGCACTCGGGCGTCGCGTACTCCGGGTGGCAGCCCGTGTCCTGGTAGAAGCGGGCACCGTTCTCGAGGAACACGTTCAGGAAGTGTTCCGTGGTGATCAGCTTCTCGAAGAGGAATCGGATCGCCTTCTCGACCGGGAGCGTCTTCCGCCCCTCTGGCGTGAAGATGATTCCGTACTCGGTCTCGATGCCGTAGATCCGCTTCTGCACACGAACCGCCTGTCTGTCTGTCCGAGGAGCCTACGAGGAGAGGAGCCCACTCACCTCATCGGTGGAGAGCCTGCGGAACTTTCGGCCGTTCCGCGCTCTCTCGAGCACGCAAACCTCGAGGTTCTCTGCCGGGACAGTAGGCTGTCCGTCTGCCGCCCGCTCCAGCGCCTGCCGACCCAGCTTTAGGCAATCCCCAAGGGGAAGGCCCGACTTGTACTGGCTCTGCAGGAAGCTGCCGAGCTCCTCGGCGGAGCCCCCGATGACGCAGAAGCCCTCGTGGTCCGACACGCTGCCGTCGTAGAGGATCCGGTAGATCGAATTCTTCTCGTGTCCGGCGAGCGAAGGATCGCCCACTTCGGCCACCACGACCTCGACTTCCAGGGGCTTCATCTCCCGGGTGAAGACGTCGCCCATGGCCTGGGAGTACGCGTTGGCGAGGGCCTTCCCGCGCACGTCGTCGCGGCTGTAGGAGTAGCCCTTCATGTCCGCGAAGCGGACCCCGATCTTTCGCAGCTGGTCGAACTCGCTGAACTTGCCGACCCCGGCGAACGCGATGCGGTCGTAGATCTCGCCGATCTTCGACAGGCTCGAGGGATTCTCGGCGACCATCAGGATGCCGCCCCCGAACTCCAGCGTGAGGCTCGACTTGCCCCGGCCGATGCCCTTGCGGGCGTACTCGGCCTTGTCCTGCATGACCTGCTCGGGCGAGACGTAGAAGGGCATGCTCACGACTGGGGCCCTCCGTCGGTGGCCGCATGGCCGTTGCCGTTCGCGCGGCGCTCCATGATGCGGTCGAAGGCGACCCGGATCTCGCTCTCGGGCGCCTGGTCGATGCCCGAGTTGGAGCAGTAGATGACCGTCGGGAAGATCCCGCGGACCGTATCGATGCCGCCGGTCCCGCGGTCCTCGTCGGCGGCGTCGGTGAGCGCCTGGACCGCCATCTCGAGAGCCTCGGGGCGCGACGCGTCGTCGTGGTGCGACTTCTTGAGCGACTCGCGGGCGTAGAGGCCGCCCGAGCCGGTCGAGTCGAACTCGGCCTCCTCGTAGCGCCCGCCCGTGACGTCGAACTTCCAGAGCCGGCCCTGCTCGCGCCGCAGGTCGTAGCCGGCGAAGAGCGGCACGACGACCATGCCTTGCATGGCCGCGGGCAGGTTCGCTCGGATCATCTGGGAGAGCTTGTTCGCCTTGCCGTCGAGCTCGAGGGGCTCGCCCTCGATCTTCTCGTAGTGCTCGAGCTCGATGCGCATCAGGCGCGCCATCTCGATGGCGGGTCCGGCGGCTCCCGCGATGGCGATCATCGAGTGGGCGTCGGTCGCGTAGACCTTCTGGACGTCGCGAGACGCGACGCGCAAGCCCTCGGTGGCGAGGCGATCGCCCGCGACGATCACGCCATCGTTGTACTTGAATGCGAGCACGGTGGTGCCGTGCGGCACCGAGAGATCACTCGCTGCCTTGCCCAAGCTGCCAGGGTCCCAAGCGAGCTCCGGGTGATCCACCCGCAACAGCTCGCTGAAGCTCGACCCCTGGTAGGTCCCCCCGAATCCGAAACGCAATCCGCCCCCCTCGGCGTCGGCCCTACTGGCCTCCGCGCTGAACGTAGTTCTTGACGAACTCTTCCGCGTTCTCTTCGAGCACCTCGTCGATCTCGTCGACGAGTGCGTCCATGTCTTCCTTCAGCTCCTCGCCCTTCTTGGCGAGCTTCTGCGGACCGCCGCCTTCCTTGCCGCCCTCGTCGCCGCCGCCGCCCTTCTTGGGCTGCTGCTTCTGGCCGCCCTCGGCGGCTCCGAAGATCGGCGCGTGGCTGGCCTGGGGTCGGGTCGTCGTAATGATGCGCATGCTTGGCTCCGTGTCGGTCCGGTTCGTTCGCTCGTTCAGGCCCGCAGGTTCTTGACCAGGTCGGCGGCCGTGGTGGAGCTCTCGAGCAGCTCCTGCACGTGGGCCTGGGTGCCATTCAAGGGCTCCGCCATGAGGATCCTCTTGATGGGCTCGCCGTCGACGCCGAACGAAATGGAATCCCAGTTCACGCCGAAGACGGCCGAGCCGTATTTCTTGAGACACTCGCCGCGGAAGTACGCGCGCGTGTCCGAGGGAGGCGTGTGGATCGCCGCGACGATCTCGTCGTCCGTCACGATGCGCTCCGCGCGCCCCTGCCTCTCGAGAAGATAGTACAGGCCCTTGTCGGGGCGCAGATCGTGGTACTGCAGGTCGAGCATCTCGACCTGGGGCGACTGCCAGTCGAGTGACTTGCGCTCCATGAAGCCCTCGATCATCCGCTTCTTCATCACCCAGTCGATCTGGGTGTCGAGCTCCATCGGATCCCGGGCCAGGCACTCGAGCGCATGCTGCCACTTGGTGAGCACGTCCTTGGTGATCGGATCCAGCGACTGTCCCGAGGTGTAGGCCAGCGCCATGTCGAGGTACTCGGCCTGGATCTGGACCGCGGTGAGGCGCTTGCCGTCCTCGAGCTGCAGCTCGAGCTTGCAGCTGGCGTCGTGGGAGGCCTCGCGGATGGCGCGGACCGGATCGCGCAGCGAGAGGTTCCGCCGGATGGCGCCGTCCTCGATCATCGAGAGCACGATCGCCATCACGCCGTTGCGCAGGTAGATCGTGTACTCGGACATGTTGGCGTCGCCCACGATCACG
>JBCCEW010000044.1 GCA_039030075.1 Myxococcota bacterium
AACGCCCCCACCGCCGCGGCCGTGCCCCACCCGCCCGGGGCCCGGCCCACGATTCCCTTCGCCGACCCACGGGGATCGGGTACGTTGGGGCGGTCCCAACGTCCGGAGCGACGCCCCGGAGCCACCCGTTCGCCACGCGCCCAAGGAGTCCCACATGGCCACCGCCGCGCAGTTCGCTTCGATCCTTCGCCCCCATTCCGTCGAGGCCGACAGCCCGATCACCCGCGTCGAGGGCGAGATCCCCCGCGAGCTCCACGGCACGCTCTACCGCAATGGCCCCAACCAGAAGACCGCGCCGGCATCCGGCATGGAGTCGCTCCACCTCTTCGACGGCGACGCGCTCGTCCACGCGATCCGCTTCGAGAACGGCCGGGCCCACCACCGGAGCCGCTACGCCCAGACCGCGAGCTACCTGCGCGAGCAGGCCGAGGGCCGCTACTGCCTGGGCGGTCTCAACGTACCGGCAGAGGGGCCCCTCGAAGAGCCGCCGCCCGGCCACCAGCCCAACACCAATGCGGTCTTCCACTCGGGTCGGCTGTTCGCGCTCGTCGAGAACATGCCGCCCTTCGAACTCGACCCCGAGAGCCTCGACTCGAAGGGTGTCTGGGACTACGACGGCAAGATGCTCGGGCTCAGCACCACGGCCCACCCGAAGATCGACGGCAAGACCGGCCAGATGTGGATCCACGGCTACCAGCCGGTGGCCCCCTTCATCCAACTCTACGTCGTCGAGCCCGACGGCAGCGTGTCGATGGCCGAGGCCCACGACGCGCCCTGGCCGAGCATGATGCACGACTTCGCGATCACCGAGAACTACGTGATCTTCCCGCTCGGCAGCCTGCACTTCGACCTCGAGCCGTTGGCCGCCGGCGGTCGCTTCAGCGACGCCGTGAAGGGCGTGGACCGGCCCATGCAGTTCGGCATCCGCAGCCGCGAGCCCGGCAGCGAAGTCCATTGGATCGAGGGGCCCTCCGCTGGGTACATGTTCCACCCGGGCAACGCCTACGAAGCCGACGGCAAGATCTTCATGGACGCCTGCACCTACGAGTCGCCCCAGGGCTTGATGGACGATCTGGACGTGGCGCGCCGCGGTGAAGGCGGCGAGGGCTTCACCGCGCGCCCCTACCTCTACGAGATCGATCTCGCGAAGGGCACCTGCAAGGAGACGAAGTTCTCGGAGAGCTCGGCCGAGTTCCCGCGCATCGACGATCGCCGCGTCGGCTACGAGAACCGCTGGGGCTACGCCGCGACCGCGGACCCCGCTCCCGGCACGGCCGGTCTGTTCCGACGCATCACGAAGTACGACCGCACCGGCGGCCCGTCGGTGCACCGCGAAGCCGTCGAAGGACGCTGGGTCGGCGAGCCGGTCTTCGTGCCGCGCACGCCCGATGCCGCCGAGGACGACGGGTTCGTGCTGTCGCTGGTCTTCGACGCGCGTGACGACGCGAGCGCGGTCGAGATCCTCGACGCCCGCAACCTCGATGGCGAGCCGCTGGCGCGAATCTGGACCGACGAGCGCATCCCGCTGGGCTTCCACGGCAACTGGGCCCCGGCGTCCTAGAACTGGGGCCCAGGCCTGCCAGGGCTGGACCCTGCCTTCGGAGACATCGCGGTTTCCCGGTGGCCCCCTAGGCTGGGCGGGTGTCGCTGGCCACCGCGCTGATCGACTGGGCCGAACGCGGGCGTTTCCCCGACGTGCTCGTCCGGGCGGGCGTGCGTCAGGTGATCGGAGAGCGGCGCCGCGAGATCGCTCGGCTCTCGGACACGGACCGCCGCGCGGAAACCGACGCGTTCCTGGCGTCGATGCGCACCGCGCCGATCGCCTTCGACACCGACCTGGCGAACCGCCAGCACTACGAGGTCCCCGCCCGTTTCTTCGAGCTCGTCCTCGGACCGCGCCTGAAGTACAGCTCGTGCTGGTTCGAAGGTCCGAGTGACACGCTCGCCCGCGCGGAAGATCGCATGCTCGCCCTCACCTGCGAGCGAGCAGGGCTCGAGGACGGCATGCAGGTGCTCGACCTGGGCTGCGGCTGGGGCTCGCTCTCCCTGTGGATCGCCGAGCACTTCCCGAATTGCCGCGTCCACGCGGTCTCGAACTCGGCCGTGCAGGCCGCCTTCATCCGAGACCGGGCGCACGAGCGCGGGCATGGCCAGCTCGCCGTCGAGACCTCTGACATGAACGTCTTCGAAGCGCCCGCTCGCTTCGAGCGGGTGCTGTCCGTCGAGATGTTCGAGCACATGCGGAACTGGGAGCAGCTGCTCGGGCGCATCGCGGGCTGGCTCGCCCCCAACGGGCAGGTCTTTTTGCACCACTTCTGTCATCGCCAGATCGCCTATCCCTACGAGGATGCGGGCGACAGCGACTGGATGGCGCGGAACTTCTTTACCGGCGGCATGATGCCCTCGGAACACCTGCTCGCGGACGTCGACAGCGCGCTGCACGTGGAAGAGCAGTGGTTCGTGCCGGGGCACCACTACCAGGCGACCAGCGAGGCCTGGCTCCGCAACCTCGACGCAGCGCGCGACGAGGTGCTCGCGCGCTTCTCCGAGGACCTGGACGAAGTCGAGGCACGCCGCGCCTTCGGCCGCTGGCGTCTCTTCTTCCTCGCGGTGGCCGAGTGCTTCGGCGTGGCCGGCGGCAACGAGTGGGGTGTCGTACACGCGCGCCTCGCGCCACCCGCCGCCGCGCCCGTCGCTGAATAGGCGTCGCCCCTGGCGTGCCGGCGGCGTAGAGTGGCCCTCCCGACGCCAACCCTCCCATGCCAGCCGGGGTGGGCGGACGGTCAGGAGGACCGATGAGCGACGCGACGACCGCAGCCGAGATCGAGACCGCGGGAAAGGGGCTCGGCGCCGTCGTCGTCGGCACCGGCTTCGGGTTCCTGACCCACATGCGAGCCCTGCGCGAGGCGGGCTACGAAGTGCACGCGCTGGTGGGACGCGACCCCGAGAAGACGCGGGCGCGTGCCGAACGCGGCGGGGTCCCCCACGGACTCACGGATCTCGACGCGGCGTTGGCACTGCCTGGTGTGGACGTCGTGACGATCGCGACGCCACCGCACACCCACGCCGAGATCGCACGCGCGGCCTGCGCTGCCGGGAAACACGTCGTGTGCGAGAAGCCGCTCGCCCGCGATGCGAACGAAGCCGAGGCGATGTGGCGCGCCGCCGAAGAGGCTGGCGTGCACCACGCGGTGGGTACCGAGTTTCGCTGGTCGACGCCCCAGGCCGTCGCCACGCGCGCGCTGCGGGCTGGACGGATCGGCGAACCGCGCCTCGCCACCTTCCTCTTGCACCAGGGCATGCTCGCCGACCCCAACGGCGAAGTGCCCTCCTGGTGGAGCGACGCCGGCGAAGGCGGGGGGTGGCTCGGGGCCTACGCGTCCCACGTGATCGATCAGGTCCGGCTCGGCTGCGGCGAGATCCGCGGCGTGTCGGCGTCGCTGCGCGTGACCTCGAAGCGCGATTGGAGCGCCGAGGACACCTACAGCATCCACTTCCGCACCGACCGCGGCTGCGAAGGCGTCATGCAGAGCACCGCGGGGGCCTGGGGCCCGGGTCTCGGGCTGACCCGCATCGCCGGCTCGGAAGGCACGCTCTGGATCGACGGCGCCGACGTGAAGGTGTCCGGCCCCTCCGGCGAGGAGACCCTCGACGTCCCGCTGGAGCTGGCTCTGCCCGCGCCGAAGCCGCCCGATCGCGACCTGCTGGTGACCAGCTACGACATGATGCACGCGATGGGCATCGACCTCGCGCCCTTCGCGCGGCTCTTCGCCCGGCTCGCCCACCGGATCCGCGGCAGTGATCCGGTCGAAGACCCGCCCTTCCCCACCTTCCTCGACGGCGCGCGCGTGATGGCCGTCCTCGACGCCATCCGCGCCTCCTCGCGCGAGGAGCGCTGGGTCGAGGTCAAACCGATCGGCTGAGGTGCGAGGCGATCCGATGCTCGACCACGTCTCCATTCCCGTAGCAGATCTCGAACGCGCCGCGCGCTTCTACGACGTCACGCTCGAGCCCCTCGGCCTGACGCGAACGAAGGAACGACCGAACGCGATCGGCTACGGACCCGCCGATCGACCGGCACCGTGTTTCTGGCTCTTGCGCGCCTCCTCAGCAGAACGCGCCCAACCGGGCGTCGGCCTTCACATCAGCTTCGAGGCACCCGACCGCACCAGCGTCGACGGGTTCTTCGACACCGCGGTGCGACACGGCGCGCGCAGTGCCGGCGCCCCCGGGCCGCGCCGCGAGTACACCCAGCCCTTCTACGGCGCCTTCGTCCTCGACCTCGACGGCTTCAAGGTCGAGGCAGTGTGCAGACGCGAGGGCTGAAGTCGAGTCAATGCCACTCAGGCTTCTGGCATAGTGGCGACGTGCGCTTCCGCCTCCTCCTCGCATGCGTCGTGATCTGCGCCACGGGCTGTGCGGGAGCTCCGCAGCACACCGCTGGCGGCGATTCGGCCTGCCTCGCAGACCATGCCCCGCCTCTGCATCTCGGAGCCTCCGTGCCCGTTTGCGAGGCAGCAGAGCAGTGCGTCGAGGAATGCAACCGCGGCGACGCCCACCACTGCTTGGCCGCGGGCTATGCCTACTACGAGGCGGGCGATTCCCGGTTCGCCCAAACCCTCTATCGACGTGCCTGCCTACTGGGACTGGCCAACGGATGCACCAACTACGGTGCCAATCTTTGGGTCCACGAACACACGGAAGGGGCAACCACCTGCGCGCGGAAGCTCTTCGCAGCCGCGTGCTCTGCCTCAGAGCATTTCGGATGCGGAATGATCGGTCGGGTCGACTTCGAACGCGCGGAGACCTCGGACGCCTACGCACGAGTCCGAAGGCAGCTCGAGGATACGTGCTCCGAGGTATCGGGTTTTTCGTGCCGGGTGCTCGCCAAACAGCTCGAAAGTGGGCGGCTCGGAACCTACGACCAGAACGCCATCTCCGATCTCTTGACGCGTGCGTGCGAGGGAGGCGACACGGGTGCGTGCGACGCCCCGCCGACCGCCGAGGAAACGTTCCGGTAGGTCGACTCGGAAGCGAGCGATCGGCGCCGGCCCGGGGCGAGATCTAGGGAAGCGCGCCGGTGTCGAGGAGTGCCGTGGTCTCGGGGAGGCCGCACATCAGATTGGCGCACTGGACGGCCTGGCCGCTGGCACCCTTCCCCAGGTTGTCGAGGGTCGCGAGCAGGATCCAGGTGTCGTTGCGATCGTCGGCGAAGAGCGCGACGTCGCAGAAGTTGGTGCCGCGCACGGCTTGCAGCGTCGGCGTCTCGCCCTCGGGCAACACACGCACGAAGGGCTCGTCGGCGTAGGCCGCCTCCAGCGCGACCCGCGCGTCCGCCACCGACCCCCGCGGCCGCACGTAGACGCTCGTGGCGATCCCGCGCGTCGTCGGCAGCAGGTGGGGCACGAAGGTGACGCGCACGTCGCCCCCGGCGACCGCACTCGCCTCCTGCTCGATCTCGGGCGCATGGCGGTGGGCGAAGCCCGGCTTGTAGGCGTGGCAGTTACCGTCGAGCTCAGCGAACAGGTAGCCGTCGGCGAGACTGCGACCCGCCCCGGACACGCCCGACTTCGAGTCGATGTGGATGCCCTGGGTTTCGACGAGGCCCGCCCCGAGCAGCGGTAGCAGCGGCAACAGCGCCGAGGTCGGGTAGCAACCCGGTGCGGCCGCGAGCGACGCGCCACTCAGCGCCTCGCGGTAGCGCTCGGGCAGCCCATAGACGGCTTCGCTCAGGGCGTCCGGTGCGGCGTGCTCGCCGTACCAGGTGCGATAGGTGTCGACGGAGCGCAGTCGGTAGTCGGCCGAGAGATCGACGACGCGGATCCCGGCGGCCCGCAGCGCGGACACCGTGGGCGCCGAGGCCGCGTGGGGGAGCGCTGTGAAGGCGAGCTCCACCCGGCCCGACAGGGCCTGGGGCTCGGCGTTCTCGAAGACGAGGTCGGTGCGACCGCGCAGAGCCGGGAAGGCGTCGCCCACCGGGCGGCCGGCGCGCTGCTCGGACGTGGCGGCGGCCACCTCGAACTCGGGATGGCGCAGCAGGATGCGCATCAGCTCGAGACCCGTGTATCCACTGGCTCCGACGACGGCGACCTTCATCCCTCACTCCTTCACTTCCAAATGTACCGGCCGAGGGCGCTCGCCGCCGACGGCACACCGGCGCGGCGCGGACCTTCCTCTGGCGAACTCGAGCGGAGCCGGCCACGGGCACAAGCAGGACCAAACCTCACATCGGTTCGGCGGCCGCTGCACGAGAGACCGCAACCCCCAGGCCGGCGAGCCATTCGCCGGAGGAAGGTCCGCGCCGAGCCATTCGCAGGACGAAGGCTCGCGTCGCGCGGCCTCCCTCCAGACAATCCCTCGCTGGGAAAGTCGGCCTAACGCTTCGAGAACTGGAAACGCGCGCGGGCGCCCTTCTGCCCGTACTTCTTGCGTTCCTTCTTGCGCGCATCGCGGGTCAGCAACCCGCGCTTCTTCAGCGCGCCGCGGTTCGCCTCATCGAGCTTCTCGAGCGCGCGGGCGATGCCGTGACGGAGCGCATCGGCCTGACCCGAAATGCCGCCGCCGTGAATGTTGGCGGAGATGTCGTAGCGGCCCATGCCGCCGACGGTCTCGAGCGGCTGGTGCACCACCATGCGCGAAGCTTCACGCGGGAAGTAGTCCTCGAGGGTGCGACCGTTGACCTGCATCTGGCCGGTACCGACCTGCAGACGCACGCGCGCGACCGACGTCTTGCGCTTTCCCGTGGCGACGAAGATCGTGGGCTCAGCCAATTTCGAGGACCTCCGGCTGCTGGGCCGCGTGCGGATGATCGGGCCCGATGTAGACCTTGAGCTTGCGGAACATCTGCCGACCCAGTGCGTTCTTCGGGAGCATGCCGCGCACGGCGCTGCGCACGACGCGATCGGCGTGCGGGCCGGCCAGCAGCTTGTCGGCGGTCACCTCACGCAGGTGTCCGACATAGCCCGTGTGGCGGTAGTACGTCTTCTGTTCGCGCTTGCGACCGGTGAGCTTCACCTTCTCTGCGTTCACGATGACGACGAAGTCGCCCGTGTCGACGTGGGGCGTGAAGATCGGCTTGTGCTTCCCGCGCAGCAGGATCGCCACCTGGGTGGCGAGACGGCCGAGCGTCGCACCGTCCGCGTCGATCACGTACCAGCGTCGCTCGACGTCGGCCGGGCGTGCGCTCTGGGTCGCTTGATGGGCCTGAGCCCCCATGGCGATGACTCCTGGTGCCGAGCCCGCAGGCTCGCTTCGAAAGAACTCGCGTCGGGTTCGCGGGCGGCGGGCCCGCTTCCGCGCGAGGGAAAAGAACGCACGGGCGCACCGGCGGTGCCCCGCGAGCGACATTGGATACGTCAGGGGCCGCCGCGGGTCAACCCGAGGCGCCCGGTTTTCCAGGGGAATCTCCCGCGTCGGCGGGTTCCGGGGGCAGCTTCGGGAGGCTCCGCGGGCCATAGGACACGCGCACGAGCGTGAGGCCGTGGGCGGGCGCCGTGGGTCCGGCCTGGCTGCGGTCACACGCGGCGAGCAGCGCGGGCATCCCCTCGGGGTTCCGCTTCCCTCCCGCGACCTCCAGCAGCGTCCCGACCAGGTTCCGGACCATGTGGCGAAGGAAGCCACTCCCCTCGAACCAGAGCGAGAGGACGCCACCCACCTCGCCGCCAATCTCGAGGCGCCGCAGCGTCCGCATGGTGGTGCTCACGTCCGAGCCGGCCGCCTGGAAACTGGCGAAGTCGTGGCTCCCGACCAGGTCCTGGGCCGCGCGGCGCAGCGCCGTCGCGTCCATCGGACGGAACCAGGCCAGGCTCCGCTGGCGCAGAAGCGGTGAGCGGACCGGCCCGTTCCAGAGGTCGTAGCGATAGAGCTTCCCCGTCGCATGGTGGCGGGCGTCGAACCCATCGGGCGCCAACGCCACCTCGCGCACCGCGAAGTCCGGCGGGAGCGCCGCGTTCAACGCCCGGGCCAGGACCGGCGGATCCAGGGCGGTGTCGACCCGCAGGCTCGCGACCTGCCCCTCCGCGTGGACCCCACTGTCGGTGCGGCCGGCGCCAGTCACCCGCACGGATTGCCCCGTCACCTTGGCGACGGCGGCCTCCAGGGTGTCCTGCAGCGTGCGAACGTCACCGGGTTGCGATTGCCAGCCGCGGAACTCGGTGCCGTCGTACTCCAGGGTGAGTCGGAAGGTGCGCTCCATGCCCCGCTCAGTGGGGGCGCGCCGGCGCCTCGGCTTCGAGCAACCCCGCCGCCAGCGCGATCGCGTTGTATGCGGCGAGACGCAGCAGGTCGGCCATCGCCCACAGGCGCAGGGCGTTCGGGGTGGCCGCGTCCGCATCCGGAGCACTCACGACGACCACCTCGCGCCCCGAGACCGCCCGCAGGTTCGGGCCTTCGCCGCCCCCTTCCCAGAGTTCGAGGCCACTCGCCTTCGCGAGCTGCTCGCGCGCGGCGGCCGCGTCGGGAGCCGAAGCGAACTCGACACAGAGGCTGCTCGCCTGACCGAGGAAGGTCGGCACCTGAATCCAGCGCGCGGAGACCTTCGGTGCGGGGGTGAGCTCACGGCCGATCACGTCGGACAGCAGCTGTTCCCGGTGGCGCCCCTGGGCGCCGGCATCGCCGCTGGTCGGATGACAGTCGAAGGCGAGCGGGCGTCCGATGCCCGCGTCCTCGGGAATCTCCTGCTGGTTGAAGAGCGCGAGCGACTCGAGCGAGAGCGCGTCGATGCCCGCGCGTCCGGACGCCGACGCCGCCTCGAGCACGGTGCCCGTCACCCGCACCAGCTCACCGACTCCCTCGAGCGCCTGGAGGACGGGAAGCCAGACCAGCGCGGCGTCGGCTGGCGCCGCGAGCAACGGCGCACGCTCGATCGCGCGACCGCTCGCCGCCCAGGCCAGCGGCACCTCGGCGTGTTCCGCGAACGCACCCGAGGCGTCGACGCAGGGCACTTCGGCGCGCAGCGCCGCCCTCACGATCTCGCCGCTCTCGGCGGCCGGCGCGCAGTTGATCACGAGATCGAGCCCGTGCAGCGCGGGCAGCTCGGTATCGACCGAGACGATCTCGTCCTGGAACTCGATGTCTTCGCCGAGCGACGCCTCGCCCGCCACCGTGATCAGCTGCCCGATCCGCAGCTGGGAGGCGTCGAGCACGCCGAGCACCTCGGTGCCGAGCGCTCCGGTCGCGCCGGTCACCGCGACGCGCAGTCCTCGCGTGGCCACTAGGCGCCGCCGAGTCGGGCCAACACGAGGTCGCCCATCGCCGTACACGACACCGGCGTTGCGCCGCTGTCGCCCACCAGATCGCCGGTGCGGTGGCCTTCGTCGAGCACCTGAGCCACGGCGCGGCGGATCTCCGCCGCCGCATCCGGCGCGTCCAGGGAGTGCTCGAGCAGCATCGCCGCGGACAAGATGGCGGCGAGCGGGTTCGCCTTGTCCTCGCCCGCGATGTCGGGGGCCGACCCATGCACCGGCTCGTAGAGACCGAGTCCGCCTTCACCGAGGCTGGCGGAGGGCAGCATGCCGAGCGAGCCGGTGATCATCGCTGCCTCGTCCGAGAGGATGTCGCCGAAGAGGTTCCCGGTGACGACGACGTCGTACTGGGCGGGCTCGCGCAGCAGCAGCATCGCCATCGAGTCCACCAGCTGGTGGTTCAGAGTGACGTCCGGGTAGTCCTTGGCCACTTCCTCGACGACCTGCATCCAGAGCTGGGACACCTCGAGCACGTTCGCTTTGTGCACGTGGGTGACTTCGCGGCGGCGGCGTTGGGCCGACTCGAAGGCCACGCGCGCGATGCGCGCGATCTCGATCTCGTCGTAGACCATCGTATTCCGCGCTTCGCGGTGCCCGTCGACGATCGCCTGCCCGCGCGGCTCGCCGAAGTAGATGCCGCCGGTGAGCTCGCGAATCACCAGGAGATCGATGCCCTCGACCACCTCGGGCCGCAGCGACGACGCATCGGCCAGCGCGGGGAACACCTGGGCCGGTCGCAGATTCGCGAACAGGCCGAGCTCCTTGCGAATGCGCAGGAGGCCCCGCTCCGGGCGCGTGTCGACGGGCATCGCGTCCCACTTCGGTCCGCCGACGGCGCCGAGCAGCACCGCGCGTGACGCGCGGGCCTTCTCGAGTGACTCGTCTCCCAAGGGGGTTCCGAGCGCGTCGATCGAGGCGCCCCCGATCAGCCCTTCCTCGAAGGAGAGCTGCCGGCCAGCACCGTCCGCCGCGGCTTCGAGGACCCGACGGGCCTCACGGGTCACTTCGGGGCCGATGCCGTCCCCGGGAAGAATCAGAATCCGGTCCAATCCGTACCTTTCCTGCGGCGCGACGCGCCGCGCTAGATGCCCTTGGGTTCGCCGACGCCGCGGCGCCGCTTGTGCCACTCGAGCTTGTTCAACGCGTGGACGTAGGCTTTGGCGCTCGCCACGATGATGTCGGGGTGAGCACCGTTGCCGATCACCTTGCGGCCGTCTTCCTGCACGGTGACCGATACCTCGCCGAGGGCGTCCATGCCGCCGGTGATGCCGTTCACGTGGAAGCGTTCCAATTCGCTCTTGGTTTCCGTGATCTCGGCGATCGCCTTGAAGACGGCGTCGACCGGCCCGATCCCCAGCGCCGTCGCCTTCTGGACCTCGCCGTCGACTTCCATCGCGACGGTCGCGGTGGGCTTCGCAAACGTGCCCGAGAGCACGCTCACCTCCTTCACCGAGAAGCGCTCGTCGGTCTGGACGACGGCGTCCGAGGCGATCGCCTCGAGATCCTCGTTGAAGATCGTCTTCTTTGCGTCGGCCAGATCCTTGAAGCGCCGGAACGCCTCCTGGAAGGCGTCGCCATCGAGTTCGAAGCCCAGCTCGCCCAGCCGCTCGCGGAAGGCGTGTCGGCCCGAGTGCTTCCCGAGGACGAGCTCGTTCGAGGACCGCCCGATCGACTGGGGCGTCATGATCTCGTAGGTGATGGCCGCCTTGAGGACGCCGTCCTGGTGGATCCCGGCCTCGTGGGCGAAGGCGTTGTCGCCGACGATCGCCTTGTTCGGCTGAACGCTCACGCCGATCGTCGACGCCAGCAGCCGGCTCGACGGATAGATCTCGGTGGCGACGATCTCGGTGTCGAGGCCCTCGAAGACGTCGGGGCGGGTCTTCATCGCCATCACGACTTCTTCGAGCGAGGTGTTGCCCGCGCGCTCCCCGATGCCGTTCACCGTACATTCGATCTGGCGGGCGCCCGCCCGTACGGCGGCGAGGCTGTTCGAGACCGCGAGCCCGAGGTCGTTGTGACAGTGCACCGAGAAGACCGTGTCCCCGGGCGGCGCGACGTGCTCGCGTAGATGGTGGATCAGCGCCGCGTATTCCTCGGGCTGGGTGTAGCCGACCGTGTCCGGCACGTTCAGCGTGCGCGCACCGGCGGCGACGGCGACGCGGAAGACCTCGACCAGGTACTCCCAGTCGCTGCGGGTGGCGTCTTCGGCCGAGAACTCGACGTCGTCGCAGTAGCCCTTCGCCTGGCGCACGGCGCGATCGACCTCGGCGAGGACCTCTTCGCGGTTCATGCGCAGCTTGTGCTCGAGGTGGATGTCGCTGGTGGCGATGAAGGTGTGGATCCGCGGCCGGGCGGCCCCCTCGAGGGCCTCGCCGGCCCGGGCGACGTCTTCGACCCCGGTACGCGCGAGCCCGCAGATCGACGTGCCGCGCACCGCTTCGGCGACCGCGCGCACGCTCTCGAAGTCGCCCTCGCTGGCGATCGGGAACCCCGCCTCGATCACGTCGACGCCGAGCCGCTCGAGCTGCCGGGCGATCGCCAGCTTCTCGTGGAGGTTCATGCTGCATCCCGGCGACTGCTCGCCGTCGCGCAGCGTGGTGTCGAAGATACGAACCAGCTCGCTCATGGGATCATCCTCTCGGAGGCTCGGGCTCCATCGGAGGGGGAAGCTCTTCCAGCGACGCGCCGGTGGTGCGGCGCCAGACCCAGTCGACGGGCCCGGAGAACACGTAGGCCACGCCGATCGCGAAGAGCGTCACGGCAGGCTCCTGGATCACCAGCAAGAGTGCGATCACCACCAAGACCAGCGTGCCGTAGGAATGGCGCAGGTCGAGTTCCTTGCCGCTCCGGTACGGGATCGGGCTCACCATCAAGAGCCCGAGACCGACCACGCCGAGGCCGACACTCCACGCGGGAACGCTGAACTCGATGCCATTGGTGCGCAGGAAGGTCGCGAACCACTGGGTGGCCGCGACCATGCATGCCGCCGACGGGCTCGGCATGCCCTCGAAGCGCCCCTTGTAGCGAGCGGGGGTCACGTTGAAGCGGGCCAGGCGCAGTGCCGCGCACACCGTGAAGGTGAAGGCCATCACCCAGCCCGGGCGCCCCAGCTCTTGCAGGTTTCCCGCCGCGAAGGCCAGCATCGCCGGCGCCACGCCAAAGGACACGGTGTCGGCGATGGAGTCGTACTCCATGCCGAACTTGCTCGACGCGTTGGCCAGGCGCGCCACCCGACCATCGATGCCGTCGGCGATCGCCGCCAGCACGATGCCCCCCGCAGCCAGGTCGTGGCGGCCGGCAAAGGACTGCACGATCGCGAAGAACCCGAAGCCCAGGTTCGCGGTCGTGATCAGGTGCGGCAGCAGATAGAGCCCGCGGGCGCGCCCTTCTCCCTTTCGGCGGCGCCTGCGGCGACGCACGCGTCGGCCCGAGGCCGGCTCGAGAGTCTGCTCGGGGTCCATCAGTTCTTCGATCGGTCGACCAGCCGCTTCTCTTTGAGCCAGGGCATCAGCTCGCGGAGCCGGGCGCCGACCTCCTCCATCGGGTGCCCCTCGCCCTGCCGCCGCAACGCGGCGAACTGCAGGCCACCCGACTGGTTCTCCAGCATGAACTCACGGGCAAAGGCGCCGGTCTGGATTTCCTTGAGGATCTCCTTCATGCGCGCCTTCGTGTCTTCGTCGACCACGCGCGGGCCGCGGGTCACGTCGCCGTACTCGGCGGTGTTCGACACCGAGTAACGCATGTTCGCGACGCCGCCTTCGTAGATCAGATCGACGATCAGCTTCACTTCGTGAATGGTCTCGAAGTAGGCCATCTCGGGGGCGTAGCCCGCTTCGACGAGGGTTTCGTAGCCCGCCGTCATCAGCGCAACGAGACCACCGCAGAGCACGGCCTGCTCACCGAAGAGATCCGTCTCCGTCTCTTCGCGGAAGTTCGTCTCGATGATCCCGGCGCGCCCGGCGCCGATGCCCGAGGCATAGGCCAGCGCGATCTGGAGCGTGTCGCCCGAGGGATCCTGGTGGACGGCGACCAGCGACGGGACGCCGCGGCCCTCTTCGTAGTTCGCGCGCACGGTGTGGCCCGGCCCCTTCGGCGCGCACATGAACACGTTCACGCCTTCGGGCGGACGGATCACGCCGAAGTGGATGTTGAAGCCGTGAGCCACGGCGAGGTAGTTGCCGGGCTGCAGATTGGGCTCGACGTGCTCGCGGTACACCGCGCCGGTGGTCTCGTCGGGGAGCGTCATCATGATGACGTCGGCCGCGGCGGCCGCCTCGGCAACGTCGAGCACGCGCAGCCCCGCGCCCTCGGCCTTCGCGCACGAGGGTGAATCCTTCCGGAGCCCCACGACGACATCGACACCCGAGCCCTTGAGGTTCTGTGCGTGGGCGTGTCCCTGGCTGCCGTAGCCGAGGATCGCGACCGTCTTGCCGTCGAGTCGGCCGAGGTCCGCGTCCTTGTCGTAGTAGATCTTGAGTGCCATCGAGGTCGTCTTCCTGGTTGGCGGGAGCCCGCGGCACGCGGCCGCGCGGCGCCCGGTCTTGTCGGGGGGTTGGAGTCGGGGGTCGAAGCTGTCAGGCGTGCTCGCCGCGCCGCCTTGCGCCGGGCCCCGGTGGTGGGAGGGGTGCGGGTCCGAGGATCCCGCCGGCTCGACCGACCCCGATCCGCGTCCACGGGCGCCTCGAGGCGTCCACCGCGGGCTGCGAAGCCTGCCGAACCACCGGAATTCGTCAGGTTACGAGAGGGGTTGGGGGGTGTCAAAGCAGCCGGAAGAGGCCCACTGCGCCGGCCCGAGCGAGCGCCGGTGGCTCGGGAACGGGGGGCTCACAGCCAGTCCGGAAACCCCGCTCCCGCCTCGAACCGATCGCCGGTTCGCTTCACCTCGGCCTCCGCCCTTCGGACGTAGCGCGGCACCAGTGCCGCGGCCGGCACGCTGGCGCCTGCGGCGGCCCCGCGCGCGCCGAGCGCGGCCAGGGCAGCGACGACGCTGCCGGGCTCCCACGGCACGAGCGGGAGGTCGGGACGCCGCTCGCCCAGGAGCGGCGCGCAGACCCCGACGCCCTCCCCCACCACGGCCGCTCCACGAGGCAGCTGCTCGGCGAGCGCGGCGATCGGGATCACGCCTTCGGGCAGCCAGTCGGCCGGGCGCCCCGCCTCGAACCCTGCTGTGTACACCTCGTCGCGGCGCGCATCGAGGACGGCGGCGCAGGTTTCGCGCGGGGCGGCTGCGTGGGCCAGCGCGGCCAGCGTCGGCACCGGGATCACCGGCGTCTGCTGGGTGAAGGCGAGCCCCTTCACCGTGGCGAGACCGATCCGCAGGCCGGTGAACGATCCGGGGCCGATCGACACCGCGAAAGCCGACAGCGCATCGAGGCTCCGCCCCGTGCGCGCGAGGACGGCATCGATCGCCGGTACGAGCACCTCGGCGGCAGGCTGCCCCGGCGCCACCAGCTCCTGGTCCGTGACCGCGCCGTTCTCCCAGAGCGCGACGCTCGCCTGCTCCGTGGCGGTCTCGACCGCCAACAGGGGACCGTCCGCCGTCACGCCCCCGAGAGCCAGTCGATCAGGCGCGTCCACTGGCGCGTCAGATCGTTCCAGAACGCCAGCCCCATCAGGAGCATCAGCATCGTGAAGCCGACCTGCTGGGCGATCTCGCGGGTGCGGATCGAGAGCGGTGCGCGCAGGATGCCCTCCAACGCGAAGATCACGGCCTGCCCGCCGTCGAGAATCGGAATCGGCAGCAGGTTGAGGATCCCGAGGTTGATGCTGATCAGCACCATGATCGAGAGGTAGGTCTCCCAGCCCCGCTCGAAGGCGTTGCCGGCGATCTCGGCGATGCCGATCGGGCCCGCCAGCTGCTTCCGAGACACCTCGCCGGTGACGAGCTTGCCGAGCCCCTGCAGGAAGGTCTGGGTGACCTCGACCGTCATGCCGACGGCCCGCGGCAGCGCGACCCAGGGGCGCAGTTCCTGGTCGACGCCCAGGGCGCCGACGAGGCTCGCGCGCTCGGCGCTGATGCCCACCAGGTAGCGCGGCTCCTCGATGCCCATGCCGGCGTCGAAGTTCTGGAGGCGCGGCGTGACGTCGATCGCGAGCAGCTCGCCTGCGCGTGCGATTTGCAGGGTCAGCGACTCGCCGCCACTGGTGCGCACCGAATCGGCGAAGGCGCTGAAGCTGCCGACCGGCTCCCCGTCCACCGAGAGGATCAGATCGCGCGGCTGGAGGCCGGCCTCGGACGCCGCCGAGTCGGGGGACACGGTGCTGATCAGCACGTTCGCGGGCTGCACGCCGAGGGCGGCGGGGCTGCCCAGGGCTGGCACCGTCACCTCGCGGTGGGTCGCTTCCTCGCCCTCGCCCATCCGCAGACGGAACGCGGTGGTGGTCCCGGCTGGTACGGCCGCATAGGCCGCCGCGAACGCGGACCAGTCTTCCACTTCGGTCGCGCCCACCGCTTCGACGACCTCGCCCGAGCGCAGACCGGCCACGGCCGCGGGGACCGTGGTCTCGGTGATCCCGAGCAGCGCCGCGCGACGTCGGTGGTCGATGCCGGCCCAGCCGAGCTGGACGACCTGACCGAAGGGGTCGACGCCAGCGCGCTCGCCGACGCTGAGCTGGGTCGAGGCCGGCGCGCCGTCGCGCTCGTACGCGACGGTGACTTCCCGGCCGGCGCGGCCGCGCAGGGTGTCTTCGAGGTCGCCCCACCAGGGAACCGCCACCTCGGCCACCTGGGTGATGCGGTCGCCTGCCTGCAGGCCCGCCTCGGCCGCCGGTGAACCGGGCTCGATGCTGCCCACCACCGCTTCGGGCCGCGGCATCCCGACGGCCAGGGTGCCCATGAACACGACCACGGGCAGGATCAGATTGGCGATCGGGCCGGCGAAGACGATCAGGAGCTTCTGCCAGGTGTTCTTCTCGGGGAGGGACTCGCCCGGATTCGCCTGGATCTGGGCGCGGACCTCGGGATCCTCGATCTCGTCGATGTTCTCGCCGAGCATCTTCACGTAGCCGCCGAGCGGCAACCAACCCACGACGTACTCGGTGTCGCCGCGCGTCCACGCGAGGCGACGGTTGCCGAAGCCGATGGGCTTCCCGAAGCCGATCGAGAACTTCAGGACCCGGACGCCACACCAGCGGGCCGCGAGGAAGTGGCCGAGTTCGTGCACGAACACGAGCACGGTCAACAGCAGCACGAAGGCGAAGGCCGTCGTCAGGAACGAAACCAGTGCGCTCACCCCAACCCCCCGGCCGCCAGGGACTCCCGAGCACGAGCCCGCGCCCAGTCGTCGGCAGCCATCACATCGTCGAGATCGCGCAGGGTCCCCGGCCCTCCCTGCGCCGCGAAGGCGTCGAGCACCGCGCCGTTCGTGGCGGCGATGCGCGGGAACGCGAGCCCGCCGCCGAGGAACGCCTCGACCACGACCTCGTTGGACGCGTTGAGCACCGCGGGCGCGGCCTCGGCCGCGCTCAGCGCATCGAAGGCGTGGGCGAGACACGGGAACCGCTTCGTATCGGGCGTCTCGAAATCGAGCCGCGCGATCGCGGCGAGGTCGAGCCGGGGCAGATCCAGCTCGAGTCGCTGGGGATGGGCCAACGCGACTGCAATCGGCACGCGCATATCCGGTAAGCCTAACTGGGCCATGACGGATGTGTCGTGGAACTCCACCAGCGAGTGCACGATCGACTGGGGGTGCACCACGACGTCGACGCGCTCCGGCGGCACGTCGAAGAGCCAGCGGGCCTCGATCACCTCGAGCCCCTTGTTCATCAGGGTCGCCGAGTCGATCGTGATCTTCGGCCCCATGTCCCAGTTCGGGTGGTTGAGTGCCTCGGCCACCGTCGCCTGGGCGATGCGACCGGCTTCCCACGTGCGAAAGGGCCCGCCCGACGCGGTGAGGATCAGCTTGTGGATCGTGGCCGGGTCTTCGCCGGCGAGCGCCTGGAAGATCGCGCTGTGCTCGCTGTCGACCGGCAGGAGCGCGACCTTGCGCGCCGCGACTTCGCGGCGGACCAGCGCGCCGGCCATCACCATCACTTCCTTGTTCGCGAGGGCGACGTCGCGACCCGCGCGGATCGCAGCCAGCGTGGGCGCGAGCCCGACGGCGCCCACGAGCGCCGCCACCACGAGGTCGGCCTCGAACTCGGCGACGGCCACCAGGCCTTCCGGGCCCGAGGCGATCTCTCCGTCCCAGTCGGAGCCGAGTCGCTCACGCAGCTCGCGGGCGCCCTCGGCGTCCGCGACCGACACCAGGCGCGGTCGGAACTGACGCACCTGCGCGGCCAACTTCTCGACGCGTCGGCCGGCCGCGAGTGCGGTCACGGCGTAGCGATCCGGGTGGGCGGCGGCGACGGCCAGGGTCTGCTCACCGACGCTTCCGGTGCTCCCGAGCACAGCCAGGCGCTTCACGCCGCTAGCCCTCGCCTTCGCTCGGAAGCTGGGCGCTGATCAGACCGAATCGGCGCTCTCGCCCCGCGTAGTCGTGGATCGCTTCGTGCAGGTGCTCGGCGCGGAAGTCCGGCCACATGAGGTCGGTTACGTAGAGTTCGGAGTAGGCGACCTGCCACAAGAGGAAGTTCGAGATCCGCGACTCGGAGCCCGTTCGGATCAGGAGATCCGGGTCGGGGAGCTCGGGATCGTAGAGGTAGGAGGCGAAGGTCTTCTCGTCGAGGGCCTCCGCGTCGACCTTGCCGAGCTCGGCGTCGCGCATCAGCCGGCGCGCAGCGTCGACGATCTCGGCGCGCCCGCCGTAGGAGAGCGCGAACACGAGCTTCAGCGAGCCGTTGTCCCGCGTCTGCTGAACGGCGTGCTCGACCCGGCGTCGCGTGTTCGGGGGCAGGCGATCGAGCCGCCCGATGGCGCGCACCTGCACGTCGTTCGCCATCACCTCGGGGAGCTGTTCGTCGAGGTAGCGCTCGGCGAGCCGCATCAGCTCGGTGACTTCCGACTGGGGGCGGTTCCAGTTCTCGATCGAGAAGGCGTAGAGAGTGAGGACCTCGATCCCCATCTCGCTGGCCGCGCGAACCACGGCCGACACGGATTCCTTGCCGGCGCGGTGCCCCTCCACACGGGTGAGGCCGCGACGTTCGGCCCAGCGCCCGTTGCCATCCATGATGATGGCGACGTGGCGGGGCAGCCGTTGTTTGGGAAGCTCCTCGATCGCCATCGCCTAGACCTGGAGGATCTCCTCCTCCTTCTGCGCCTTCATCTCGTCGATCTTCTGGACGTGTTCGTCGGTCATCGCCTGGATCTTCTTCTCTTCGCGCCGCTTGTCGTCGGCCGGCAGCCCCCCGTCGGATTCGAGATCCTTGAGCAGCGAAAGCGCGTCGCGACGCCCTTCGCGCACGCCGACCTTGTGATCTTCGGCGAGCCGATGAACGTGCTTCACCAGCTCCTTGCGCCGTTCTTCGGTGAGCGGCGGGATCGGGATCCGGACCACCTTGCCGTCGTTGCTCGGCGTGAGACCCAGGTCCGAGGTCTGGATCGCCTTCTCGATCGCCGGCATCGCGCCCTTGTC
>JBCCEW010000045.1 GCA_039030075.1 Myxococcota bacterium
CGCCGCGGCGCCACGCAGCCGGTCGGTGCTGGCCATCGATCTGAACCCGGACGCGATCCATACGACGCGAAGGAACGCCGAGCGTCTCGGCATCGAGAATCTGGAAACGCGTCGACTCGACCTGACGCGGGAAGCCGTTGCGGGCTCCTTCGAGGTCGTGCTGTGTGGGCCACCGTTCTCGGAAGTCCAGCTCGACGATGTCCGGCAGCGCTGGGCCGGCGCCCGCGCGTTCACGCCGCTCGTCTTCGCCCGCGCCGAGGAATGGCTCCACGCGGGCGGCACGCTGATCGTGCATCACCTGGCGAACGCGGGAGCTCGTCTCGAAGCGCTTGGGCTTCGGCACGGTTTCCGGCTGCGCGAGGCGCGCCCCAACCACGAGAAGCCCCTGCGTCTACAGCTCCTCGCATTGCTGTACGCCCAGGTCGGACTGCGTACGGCCTTCTATGTGTTCGAGCGAACCGCGGACGACGAACCCTCGATCGCTTCGACCTAGGGACCCCAGATCGGCTCGCGTCGGAACCCGATGCCCGCACCGACCAGCCCCAGCTCGACGCTCGTTCGCCAGCCCGGCTCGGCCTCGCACAGGGCCGGGATCGAGTTCACCGGCTGCATGGCGGTGGTCGTGCTGCCCGCCGCCTGGACGTGATCGTCGATCGTCACGTCGCGTCGCCCGAGGCTCGCGAGGGCCATGAAGTGCGTCCGGAAGGAGGGATCTCCCTCGATCGAGATCGTCCAACCATCGCGCGGCTTCGGCCAGGTCTCGGGATAGAAGTTGCCGACCGTCCAGAGCGTCTCGATCTCGATGCGGCTCTCGCCGCCGCGGAGCCCCGTCCAGCGGAAACGCTGACCCGACACGGTTCCCGCTTCGAGGCGGCCCGCTCGCAGGTCCTTCGACTCGGGCGCGATCGTGAGCTCGTGATCGGTGCGGACTTCCTCGAGTTCGGCGCCGAGCGCCTCGGAGAGCATCCACACCTGCTGGCCGAAGATGTCGGCGGTGAAGCGTGCGAAGGGGTTGGCTTCGAGGGTGGCTTCCTCGGGAGGAGCGCCGAAACGCATGTTGTCGAAGGTGATGCGCGGGCTGTCGTAGAACGACCAGTCGGCGCGTTCTTCGAGTCGCACGTGGTCGATCGTCCGCGACATGCCCGAGAGCGCCACCGGCAGCACCATGCCGAGGAAGCCCGGGTGGATGCCCGTGCCGTGCAGGGAGCTGGCCCCCTCCCGACAGGCCGCCTCGATCTGCTCCCGGTCTTCGTTGTAGCTCGACCTGCGGTGGAACAGGAAGGGAGTGGCGGCGACGTTCTTCCCCGATCGGAGAATCGCGCACACCTCGTCGACATCGGCGTGCCTTGGCGCGTACACCACGCAGTCCGCATCGCAGGCGAGGATCGCGTCGACATCGTCGGTGGCGGCGACACCCACGTGGGGCGCGCCGCAGAGCTCCCCCGCGTCGCGTCCACTCTTCTCGGCCGAGTACACGAGGACCCCGGCCAGTTCGAGCTCGGGGTGGATCAGAATCGCACGGAGCGCTTCGCGGCCGACCGAGCCCGTGGCCCATTGGATCACGCGGTAGGGGGGACGCATCTTCAAGCCCGCGTGCGGAGCTCGAGGCCGTCGAGCTTTCCGTCGGCCCGCCACTCTTCGAGGAGCCGACCGAACGCGCTGAGTCCGGGGGTGTAGGCCCCGAGGAAGCCATTCGCCTCGGTCGCCGCGCCTTCCTGGTTGTAGTAGCCCGGGGTGCAATCGGCGAGGAACCCGGGCCCGTCGGGCGTCATCTCCTGGATGAGGTCGCACCAGGCCTGCTGTCCCGATTCGCTCGGCTCGACGAGGGTGGCGCCTCGGCGCTGGGCCTCGCCGATCAGGTAGGCGATGTGGCGGGCCTGCTGGTCGAACATCGAGGTCATGTTCACGCTGAACGCGTTCTGCGACACGCCGAGGTAGAACCAGTTCGGAAAGCCCCGCGTCGTGAACCCGTGGAGGGTACGCAGGCCATCGGCCCAGTGGTCGTGAAGAAGCACGCCGTCCCGTCCCTCGATGTCGATGCCGACGCGAAGTTTGATGTCGCGGGTGACGTGATAGCCCGTGGCGAAGACGATCAGGTCGACCTCGAACTCGCTCCCATTGGCGACGACGCCCGTCGGGGTGATCCGCTCGATCCCCTTTGCCGCGCTGACGTCGACCAGCGTCACGTTGTCGCGATTGAACGCGGGCAGGTACTCGTCGTTGAAGGTCGGGCGCTTGCACATCACCCGGTACCAGGGCTTCAGCGCCTCGGCGACTTCCGGGTCATCAACCGTCTCGTCGATCCGCCTCCGCAGCGCTTCCATCTGGGCGAAGTCCTGGAGCTCGACGATCCGGTTGCGCTCCTCGCGCGTCTTGGGGCGGTTCGCGCCTTTCGGCGAGCTGATCGCGCGGAAGATCCGGGTCCAGGAGTCGTCGACGAGGTCGACCTCCGGACGTCTGCCGTCCGCGAAGGCCGCGAAGTTCTCGCGTCGCTCGTCCTGCCAGCCGGGCGCGAGGGAGGCGAACCACGTCGGGTCGGTCGGCTGATTCAGGCGCAGGCCCACGGTCGAGGGCGTCCGCTGGAAGAGGAAGACGTGGCCGGCGTCCCGCGCGACGCGGGGGACGATCTGGATCGCGGTCGCGCCGGTGCCGATGACCGCGACCTTCTTGTCGGCGAGCGCGTGCATCCCGCCCGTCGAGTCGCCGCCCGTGACGCCGTAGTCCCAGCGGCACGAGTGGAAGGCCGGCCCCTCGAAGTCGGTGATCCCCGGCACGCCCGGGAGTTTCGGGCGCGTGATCGTGCCGAGCGCCGTGATCACGAAGCGTGCCAGGATCGCATCGCCCCGATCGGTCTCGACGCGCCAGCGTCCGCGTACCTCGTCCCAGCGCAGGGAGGTGGCGCGCGTCTGGAAGAGCGTGCGCTCGTAGAGCCGAAAGTGCTCACCGATGCGCTGGCTGTGCTCGAGAATCTCGTCCGCGTAGGCGTACTTCTCCTTCGGCATGTAGCCGAGCTCTTCGAGGAGCGGCAGGTACAGATAGGACTCGGTGTCGCACTGGGCGCCCGGGTAGCGGTTCCAGTACCAGGTGCCGCCGAAGTCGGCTCCCGCTTCGAGGATCCGGAACGACTCGACGCCCTCGGTCGTGAGGCGCGCCGCGGCGAGCATCCCGCTGAACCCGCCGCCGATGATCGCGACATCGGGCTCTTCGGTCACCGCCTCGCGCGTGAGGGGTTGCTTCGCGTACGGGTCCCGATCTCCGAAGTGGGCGAGATCACCGCTGACGTCCAGATACTGGTCGACTCCGTCCTCGCGCAATCGCTTGCGCCGCTCGTCTGCATAGCGGGCGCGCAGGGCGTCCGGGTCGAAAGACGGTTCTTCGATTCCGCTCATTGGGAACTCCTCACGAGAGGACTATCGCACGAGACCGCGCCCTGCCGGACGCGCCAGCGCGGCGATCAGATGTATCCCTGTTCCAGGGCCCACAAGAGGCGATCCTGGCCCCAGAACCGCTCGCCAGAGGGCAGTACGAACATCGGAACGCCAAAGATGCCGGCCTCGTCGTAGTTCTGGCGAACGAGATCGCAGAGCGCCGTCTGCTGCTCCGGATCCACGGCCGCCTCGCGAACCTCCTCGGGTTCCAGCCCGACCCTCTCCGCGGCAACACCGATCGCATCGAGCCCGGATACGCGGAGGCCCTCCTCCCACCGCATTCGCGTCATCTCGATCGCGAACTCCGCGCCCCGGCCGAGGTCCTTGGCGCGCAAGAAGGCCGTATGGGCGGGTTTCCACTCCGGCTCGTCGACGGGCGGTCGCCCGACCCGGAGCTCGAAGAACTTCGCGAACCGCAGGATGTCCTGCAGGTTGTGCGTGGCCTTCGCCGGGACGATCGGGGTCTCGAAGTTCTCGAATCCCGGTAGCGGGAGAAAGGGCACCCAGTCGATCTCGACATCCGAACCGACGCGAGGGACGACCCCTCGGGTTGCGAGCCAAGCGTACGGACTTCGGATACTGAACACGTAGGTCAGGTGCTTGGTCGCCATCGTCGCCCTTGGCCCATTCGCGCGGGAAGGCGCGCTCTTCGATCGCCGCCTGTCATTCTAGGAAAGACCCAACTGCGCAGCGACGAACGCAAGTTGCGAGTCCGTCGCTGGCGTTGGTCGCACACCCGCGACGTATCGAGCTGGAGATCGCCATCGATGCTCAATGCACCGCGTGGCCGTTCGGGTAGCTCGGTGTCCAGTCCTGGAGCCAGGCCGGCTCGGTCGTCAGCGTCATGTCTTCGCGGATGCGGTACACGACCGGATACGCGCCCTCGCCCTCGATCTCTCCGGCGCGGATGGCGCGCAGCCCATCGCGCAGGGAGGTGAGGGTCTCCCGCGACTCGTTTGGAATCTCGTTCGCCGGCGACGCGTGAGCGCCGCGGAAGACCATCCGCTGCAGTGCCTCGGTTCGCGCGAGGACCTTGTCGGCGGATTGGAGGTAGTCGCCGAGGTTCGAGGTCGGCAGGAACGAGCTAAGTGATCCGCTGCTCGTCAGGAAGTCGCCGGTGAACATCAGCTGTCGTTCGACATCGAAGAGCGACACCGAGTTGTCCGTGTGTCCGGGCGTGTACAGGAGGACGAGCTCCCGTCCGCCGAGGTCGATCGTCGCATTCGGCGCGATCCACTCGGTCACTTCCCAGACCGGGACATCGATCGCCTCGCTCGGACCCAGGTGCTCGCCCCAGGAGAGTGGAAGCCGGTTGCCCTCGGCGCGCTCCCGAAGATGCGGCAGGTCGACGACGGCGAGGCTCGGCCAAGCTCCCTGGCCCGTGTGGTCGTAGTGGAAGTGGGAGGGCATGAAGGTGAGCGGAAGGTCCGTGAGCGACGCGACGACGGGCCGGATGTCGTAGTGGCCGACGCCCGCGTCGAAGAGCAGCGCGCGTTCGGAGCCGAGGATCAGATAGTTGACGTTGCGCGCCCAGGAGCGCGGCTCGGCGATCGCGAAGGTCTGCTCGTCGAGCGCCACGATGGTGAAGTGCGCGTCGTCCCCGAACACGCGCCCACCCGGGACCGGGGGCGCATCCTCGACGTGAGGAACCGGGGCACCGGTGGTGGCCAGCGGCACGATGATGCGGTGGCGCTGCCAGATCGCGACGGAGCCGATGATGGCCAGGGCGACGAGCCCCCAGACGAGCTTCGATGACATGCCCGGACACTAGCGCCGAATCCGCTTGCACCGCGTGGGCTCACGCGTCCCTTGGGAGCGGGTTCGGCCTCACCGCTTGGCGCACCCCACACTTCACTCAGCGACGGGCGAGTTGCCGCACCTGGCGATCGGTGCGTCGGTCGGCGAGCGCCATACCGCCATTGATCATCGCCGCGCCGGCCCAGCGGAAGGGTTCGACGGGCCAGCGCCAGAGCCGTCGATCCAGCGCGGTGGCCTGCGGATGCTCCTTGCCGAGGATCCGTTCGGCAATCATTGCGCCGGAGAGTGTCGCTTGGGGCACGCCGTGGCCATTGAAGCCGATGGCGAAGTGCACGTTTCGATGAGTTCCCTCGACGCCCAGCTGGGGGAGCAGGTCGAGGGTGATGCCGATCCAGCCGCCCCAGAAATGCGCGATCCGCGTCTCGCGGAGCGTCGGGAACCGCTCGCGGAACGCGCCTTCGATGGCCGCGAACGCTCCGGGATCCCGCCCCGGCGCTCGCTGGCTTCCGAATCGGTAGCGAACGACCTTGGAGCCACCGGTGAGGGTTCCATGTGAGGTAAGGCGGAAGTTCTCGAGGGCTTCGTGGGCGGTATAGATGCCCTCGCGGCCTTCCCAGCCGAGCTCGCGTAGGGCGGCTTCGGGGATCGGTTCGGTTTCGAAGAGAGAGACACGCAGCGGAACCACGTGGCGCCGGCGTCGGCCCGTGCTGTCGGTGTAGGCGTTCGTCGCGAGGATCGCGTGGGGGGCCCGGACGGATCCGTGCGTCGCGACCACCCGGACGCGCTCTCCGTCCTGAATGCTCGTCACCGCGGTCCCCTCGTGCAGCCGGACGCCCGCCTCCAGTGCGGCCCGGCGAAGTCCGAGGACATACCTACCGGGGTTCAGCGTGCCGCCGCGCTCTTCGAGCACACCGCACACGAAGGCGGGCGGAATGCCTCGCTCTCGCATTTCGCCCGGGCCCAAGTAGCGAACGGCCGCGCCGAGGCGTTGCGCGGTCTTGGCGGCGCGCTCGAGCTTCGCCTCGTGTTTCGGGTGGACTCCACCAATGATGTTGCCGCTCGGTCTGTAGTCGCAGGGTATCTGGTACCGCTCGAGGACTCCCTCGCAATACTCGGTTGCGTAGTCCGCAAAGCGCACGAGTGCCTTCGCCCGCTCTTCACCGAAGAGCTTGAGGAGTGTCGGTAGGTCCTTGCCGATCGTCGGTGTCACGTGCCCGGCGTTTCGACCGCTCGCGCCCGACCCGGCGACGTCCTTCTCCAGCACGACGACGTCCATCCCTGCTGCTTTGAGCGTCAGCGCTGCCGAGAGCCCCGTGTAGCCGCCGCCGACGATCACGACGTCGGCAGTCGTATCCGTCTCCAACGCGGGCTGTACGTCGTCCGGCATCTGGAACCACGGGCTGATGTCGAGAAAGGGATGCTCAACAGACATGGTGCTTTCCTCGCCGAGAAGGACGCGACCGGCGGTCCGTCCAGGTGCGGTCGATCAATCCAGATACGCGGCCAGATACGAACGAACCAGCAGGAAGTTCTCGCGGAACTGCGCCTCCTGTTCCGCCGGAGGGAGTTCCAGGGCGACGTCCACGATCGCCGACATCGCATTGATCCAGGTGCGCCCCACGACGACCAGCTGCTCCTCGCGATGGCCGCGGACGCGCGGCGCGACGACCTCCGCGAATCGACTCGCCAGGAGTTCGTTGTCGGCGCGCTCGATCTCGATCAGCGCCTCGTTCGCGCGCATGGCCCGTCGGATTGCGAGGTGGGAGTTCGAGCTCAGCAAGTGCGTGAGAAGGCGAGTCCCCAGCGCGTCGCAGGTCTCGCGCCAGTCGAGGTCGGGGTCGGCGAGACGACGGTACGCCTCGTCGAAGTCGGTGTGCCACTTCTCGGTCAGCTGCCGGTAGAGCGTTGCGACGATCGCCTGCTTGTTCGGGAAGTACCGGTAGACCGAGGGCACCCGCACGCCCGCGCGCTCGGCAAGCAGGTTCGTATTGAAGCCCTCGAGACCCCGTTCCTCGATGAGGGCCTTCGCGGCCTCGAGCAAGCGTTCGACGGTCTTGGTGGCGCGGGCCTGCTGCGGTGACTTCCGCATCTCTCCGGACCGCGACGGCCCTCGCTCGCGTGCTCGTCGTTTCGATCGCACCGTTGACACAAAAAAATAGTAATACTAACTTTCGATCGTGTCCAGGAACGATCCGCGCCGGGGCGCGCAGGGGTCGGGACCCGCAACCCTCTACCGGAGCACCGCATCGTGACGAGTGAACTCACCCACGCGACCGGGACCGGCCAGATCCTGATCGAGGCCGAAGACTTCGAGGACTACGGCGGATGGGTGCTCGATTCGCAGTTCGAGCAGGAGATGGGATCGCCGTATCTCATGGCCCACGGCGTTGGGTGCCCAGTGGCAGACGCCAGGACGACGATCAGCGTCGACCAGGGTGCCTCCTATGACCTCTGGGTGCGGGCGAAGGACTGGGTCCCCGGCCATCATCCCGGCCGCTTCGAAGTGCTCGTCGACGAGAAGTCGGTCGGCCGGGAGTTCGGGGCCAACGGACAGAACTGGTCGTGGGAGCACGCCGGTGTCGTGGACCTTCCGGCGGGCGAAGTGGCGTTGACCCTTCGTGACCTGACTGGATTCAATGGGCGATGCGATGCCCTCTACTTCACTTCCGAGGGCGACGTTCCCCCGAACGAGGTGAACGAGGAGAGCCGCGCCTGGCGGCGGCGTCTCCGTGGATTGCCCGACACGCCCGTGGATGCCGGTGAATGGGATGTGGTCGTGATCGGGGGCGGGATTTCGGGCTGCGCGGCGGCGCTTGCCGCTGCGCGCCTGGGTCAAACCGTGGCCTTCATCCAGGACCGCCCCGTGCTCGGCGGAAACGCCAGCACCGAGATCGGGCTCAGCCCCCGCGGCTCGCAGGGCGCGCTGCTGAAAGAGTTCTCCGAGCGCAAGGCCAACGGCGACCTGATGGCGTACGACCTGCTCGTGGCCGAGCCAGCCTGCACCGTGTTCCTCGAGCACCGGGTCGTGGCCGCCGAACGGGACGATCGCAGGGTGATCGCCATCCAGACCGTGCAGCCGCGCGGCGGCGTCGAGAGGCGTTTTCGGGCCGGCGTCTTCATCGATGCGAGCGGAACGGCTCTCCTCGCGAGGTTGACTGGCGCGGAAACCCTGTTCGGTCGCGAAGCCAAGGCGGATTTCGGGGAAGACCTTGCCCCCGAAACGGCCGACCACATGCACCATGGCAACACTCTGTTCTTCCGGACGAAACAGGACGGTCAGCCGACGCCGTTCCCGGAGGTTCCGTGGGCCACCGAAGTAGCGAAGAAGTTCGCCGATCTTCGCGGCCAGCTCGTGGAACCCGGCACCGAGAACGGCCGGGGGCCCCGCGCTCCCATGGACGCCACGGTTCCCGAGGTCGAAGGCTTCGCCTTCGACCGACCCGTTTCCACGATCCCGGCCACGCATTTCTGGGAGTACGGGCAGTGGCTCGACCCGTATTCGGAAGCAGAGCACGTTCGAGATCATCTGCTGCGCAGCCTGATCGGTACTTTCTCGAACGTGAAGAACTCGGACCCGCAGGCGTTCGCCGACCTGGCCTTCGACTGGGTCGCCTTCGTTCCGGGGCAGGGAGAATTCCACCGCTACCGTGGCGACTACGTCCTCACGGAAACGGACATCCGTACCCACAGAGTGTTCGAGGATGCCGTCGTGGCGAACGACGGCGCCTTCTGCATCCACTGCGCATTCGACGAAGGCGAGACGGAGTACGACTTCCGCATCAAGGAATGGATCTGGGACGAGCGGGACAGCAAAGCCTACGTGATTCCGTTCCGCTGCTTGTACTCCAGGGACCTCGACAACGTGCTCGCGGCCGGAAAGCACATCAGCATTTCGCATGTAGCCGGATCGAACGTGAAGTTCATGGGCAACGGCGCTCAGCATGGGATCGCGGCAGCGGGCGCAGCCGCCCTCTGCAAGAAGTACGGCGCCACCCCACGAGGGCTGGTTCAGCATCACCTTCCCGAGCTGCGACGCTTGGTCTCGGATCTCGGCTGCGATCACGAGGCGGAGGGCGCGCCGCCGCTCTAGTCGGGCGCTGCAGCGGAGTCGTGCTCGAGGATTCCGAACCTTCCATCGAACGAGGGCGTCATGACCCAAGAACCCACTTCCGTAGCGGGTGGCTGCCTGTGCGGCGCGGTCCGGTACGCATTCGACCGCGAGGCTGTCGCGGGGCAGGCCCACTGTCACTGTCTCGACTGCCAGCGTTCCACGGGGAGCGCGTACGCGACGTTCTGCATGGTTCCCGACGCCAGCTTCGAGGCGGAGAGAGGAGAGCCCAAGCCGTTCTCGGTTCGAGGGGAAAGTGGTGGCGAGGTGACGCGTTTCTTCTGCGGAGACTGCGGATCCCAGCTCTACAGCCGAGTCGCCGTCATGCCGGGAATGCGATTCGTCAAGGCGGGATCGCTCGACGATTCACGATGGATGCAGCCCCAGGCCGTCTTCTGGTGCGACAAGAAGCCACCCTGGGTAGAGCATCCGGACGGTTTGCAACGCCACGCCCGGAACCCCGGCTGACCGCGGGAAGGGCTTCGGTTCGGGGGAGGGGAGCTCCTTCGCGACGGTTACCCGGCCGAGCTACGACGCCTCTTTGCTCGGAACCAGGCGCACGATCGTGCCCTCCTGTCCGTGCTCGAGGAGCAGATAGACCAGGCCGTCCGCGCCGACCTCGACGTCGCGGATGCGCGCGAGGCCGGTGATCAACTTCTCCTCGTCGACGAGCTTCCCGTCCCGGATCCGCAGGCGATAGAGCGTGCGTGCCTTGAGGGTGCCGACGATGAGGTCGTGTTCCCAGGCGGGGAAGGCCTCGCCCTGGTAGAACTCGAAGCTCGAGATGGCCGGGGCGGGCGTGTAGTCGACGACTGGCTGGATCGTGTCCTCGAGGGCGAGCTCGAGACCGAGGTCTTCGCCGATCGTGATCGGTTCGCCGTCGTAGTCGAGCCCGTTGGTGAACATGGGCCAGCCGTAGTTGCCACCACGGGAGATGAGGTTCACCTCGTCGCCGCCCCGCGGTCCCATCTCGGTGCCCCAGATCTCGCCCGTTGCCGGGTGGGCGGCGAGGCCCTGGGGCGTCCGGTGTCCGTAGCTCCAGACCGTATGGGCCGTGGAGACGTCGTCCTCGGGTTCGAAGGGGTTGTCGGCGGGCACGGTGCCATCGTCGCGGACGCGGTGGATCTTCCCCGTCGGCTTGTCCAGCCATTGGACCCAGTCGTAGGTCGCTTTGCCACCGATGGAGACATAGACGTGACCGCTCTGGTCGAAGGCGAGTCGGCCGGCCGCGACCTGGTCGGGGACGATGGTGTGCAGATCAGGCGGCACCGACCAGATGATCTCCTGATCGACCCAGCGATTCTCCTGAATGCGTCCGCGAACGACCTGGACCATCGAGATGGGGACCACCGAGCCGCAATCGAGCTGGCAGCGATGGGTGTGAGAGAGGTAGATCCAGCCGTTTTCGTCGAAGTCGGGATGCAGCGCGATGTCGAGCAGGATCCCCATCGTGAGGTAGCTGTTGTCGACGGTGAGGATGGGCTCCCAGACCCGCGGCGTATCGACGATCAGCGGGCCTTGCACACCGTCGGTGTCGATGATCGAGAGCCCGCGCACCGTCTCGGTGACGAGGATGCGGCCGTCCGGCAGCGGGGCGATCGAGTAGGGACGGCTTCCCAGCTCCGTCACGAGTTCGACGCGGAAGTCGTGGTCGCGGGCTTGCAGCGTTCCGGCCGGGATGCGGGACTCCCACGAGCCCGACGTGGTGCCGAAGCCCTGTCGCTGTTCGCTGACGTAGAGCGCGAGGCCCTTCACGAGCTCCGGCGACAGGATCTGGCCGAAGCCCGGCATGCCGCGTTCGGGGTAGCCCGCACCGATGGAGAACATCAGCGCTTTGGTGCTGTCCCCGTTCTGCAGCTCTCCCGTGAGGGGCGGTCCCAGCTCACCGCCCTGCAGGGCGTCTCCGTGGCAGGCGGCGCAGTGTTCCGCGAAGGCGAGCTTCGACGGCTCGCGCGTCTCGCGTCGCTCGAGGTACCACGCCACGCAACCGACGCCGAACACGAGCGCCAACGCGGCGCTGAGTCCGGCTTTCCACCACCAGCGCATTCGACCTCCCGAGGCGCCATGAGGAGCCGGGCCGCGCTCCCCTGCCGGCCCCACGATACCGCGCTTCGCTGGTGACGTGGCTCGTACCCCCCCAACCACTGGGGTGCGCCGCCTACTTCGCGAAGTAGGGATCCATGATGCTCTTCATCACCGGCGGATCCGTCCGCGTTTCGATAGCGCGGTGCCGTGCTTTGACGGGCTCCCGGTAGTACTCGTCCGTCTCGATCCAGAAGCGGCCCTCGACGACGGCTGCGAGTACGCGTTCGGCGACGGCGTCCGGCGTCTGCGCGATCTTGACGAAGTCCTCCAGGTGATCGGCGAGCTCGCCCATCGCCTCGGGGATCGAGACGCTCGCCTCTTCGTCCTGCAGTTCCTTCGGGCGGTTGCGATCGGAGCTCCCGATGTTGGTCATGACCATGCCCGGGCAGAGGCAGTGGGCGGTCACCTTCGATTCGCTGAGGGTGAGCTCGGCGTGCAGCGTCTCCATGATCGCGACGGCGCCGTGCTTCGACGCGTTGTAGGGCCCGAGGAAGGGACCGGAGATGAGTCCGGCGACCGAGGCCGTGACGACGACACTGCCCTCGTCCTGCGCCTTCAGACCGGGCAGGAACACGCGCAGGCCGTGGATGACGCCGTAGAGGTTCACGTCGAGGACCCACTGCCAGTCGTTCGCCGACAGCTGGTCCATCGGGACGGTGGGCGCCGACACCCCCGCGTTCAGACAGACCAGGTGGGCCGGCCCGAACGCGTCGCGGGTGGCCTCGCCGAGGTGCTCCATCGAGGCGCCATCGGCGACGTCGGTCACCACCGGGAGCACCGAAGCCCCGACGGACTCGACCTGGGCCGCGGCCGCCTTCAGGGCCTCTTCTTCGATGTCGGCCATCACGACGTTCATGCCTTCGCGCGCGAAGCACGCGGCGAAGGCCAGACCCATGCCGCTCGCACTGCCCGTGATCACCGCCGTCCGCCCCTCGAACTCCCGCATCGTTCGTCTCCTCGTGTGCGCCGCGCGGCGCGCCGTCACGGTCGCGCGAAGCGGCCCCGGGCGCCAGCGTGCTCGGTCGGGGCCCTACCCGTCGAAGAGACAGATCGCCCGCATCTCGATGCTCTCGCGCGGCGGCGCGTCGGCGCCGGCCACGGGGTCGACGAACGCGGAATGGGGCGTCCAGAAGGGCTGACCCGCCGCCACCCGGTCGCTGTCGTAGGCGCGAAACACGACGACTTCCTCGGGCGTCATTTCGGGGAACGTGACCCAGCGGTGCCCCGGCGATGTCGAGGGCGCCGAGACCCCGAAGGAGTAGAACCCGGTCGGGATGCCCCCGTACTCCGAGACCAGCAGAGGGTGGAGGTCGCTGCGCACCACCGTGCGTGCGTCGCAGAACGCGAGCGGATGGCTCATGCGAGCCGGACCGATGTTTCGCCAGAACTGGAGCGTCAGGATCCTTCGAGCGCGCGCGATGTCGTCGCCCGTGATTCCCGCACGCTCCATGAAGGGCGCGAGGATCGCGCGGTACGGGTGATCCGCATCCTCGATCATCTCGCGATACGACTCGGTGTAGTCGGAGTGGACGAAACGGATCGGCGCGAGGTCTTCAGAGCGCTGCGCGTTGGCTCGGTTGCGGACGAGGGCGGGGTAGTAGAGGACCGCATCGCAGCCGGTCAGGCGGCGTGCCAGCGCACCGATCTCGTCGTAGTGCAGCGTGCTCGCGTCGACCAAAGCCCAGTTCTCGACCTCCGAAGCGTGGCGGATGAGCTCGAAACCGCTCTCTTCCCAAGAGAGTCCGTCGAGCCGACGTCCATCGAGGATCTCGACTTCGCGCGCCTGCACGTCGGTCGCGGTCACGTAGTTCATCGCGGCGCGGCAGTAGTGGCTCACGGGCCCTGGGGTAGCACTTCGATCTGGGAGAAACCGCACGAGCGGCCGGGGACCCGTCCGCAGGGCGCCGCGGGTCCAGGTGCTCGCGGAGTCAGGATGCGAGCTGTAGCAGCCCGGCGCCGAGGTTGATCAGGGTCTCGACCGCGTCGACGACGAAGATCGTCAGCATCGGCCCGGAGAGCACGGGCCAGTAGGCTTCGCCCTGCCGCTCCCCGTTTCGGAGTACCGGGACGTTGAAGTAGAACTGGGAGAAGTGGGCCGCGGCGAGGACGAACAGCACGATCGCGCGCTCGCCCGGTGCCGTGAAGAGCGCGCTGCCGGTCAGGGCGAGACCCAGTAGGACGAGCGACATCAGCGCGAAGGCGGCATTGAAGCCACCGAGGAACCGAACGCCGGCCGCGTAGGTCTTGAAGATCGGCGAGTCGCGCTGCGACTTCGCGACCATCGCCTTGGCGGCGGTTTCGGGCTGGTAGCTGAAGTAGCGAAACCCCATCGTGAACCAGACGAGGCTGGCGCCGAGGGCGGCGACGTAGGCTCCGTGGGCGATCATCCGCGGGACTCCGAAAGGGCGCCAGTGGCTTGCGCCTGGCCGGGCGCTGAAGCAGGTTGGTTCAATATTGAAATAATTAGTTCAAGATTGAATCAATGGCAAAGCCCCGCTCTCCTCGGATCTTTCACCAGCTGCATCGCGCCCACGGAGCGCTCTTCCGGGCGCTCGACAGACGCCTGCGCGACAGCGAGGGAATCGCCACGGCGCATCAGGTGATCCTCTTCGCGCTGGCGGAACAGGATGGCCTGCCGAGCTCGGAGGTCGCCCGACGTGCGGGGCACAGCAAGTCGCGGCTCACCGGTCTGGTCGACACCCTCGAGGCGCAGGGTCTGGTCGAGCGCCGCACCTCGGAGGAGGACGGTCGCGTCCAGCTCCTCCACGCGACTCGAGCCGGGCGGGCGCTGATCGCGCGCACCGTGTCCCAGACGAAGGCCCTCAACACCGCGCTGCTCGCGCCCTTCGATCGGAAGGAGCAGGAGACCATCGGGGCCTTCCTCGAGCACGTCCGCAACGAAGCGGAGAAGCTCTAGCGAGGGCAGCCGGAGCGGTCACCCGCTCTAGCGAACGGGACTCTGAATCGCGTCGGCCAACGCGTCGGCGAAGGCACGCACCCGCCGCGGTTGGCTGCGGCCCGGCGGGAAGACCATCTGCAACGGCAGGGTCATCGCCGGACAGTCTTCGAGCAATCGCACGAGCCGGCCAGCCTCGAGGTCGTCCCGGACGTCGAGCTCGGACTTCCATACGATGCCGTGACCGGCGACGGCCCACTCGCGGACGAGCGCGCTGTCGTTGGCGATACGGTCGCCGTGCACCGTCACGCGGAGCTCCTTCCGCTTCACGCGAAAGCGCCAGACGTTGTCGAGGTGCGATCCGAATCGCATCGCGATGCAGTTGTGTTCCGCGAGGTCGGTGGGCTTCTTCGGTGCCCCATGCGCCTCGACGTAGCGAGGAGCGGCACAAACGACACGCGCGTGTTCGCCGAGCTTTCGGACGCGGAGAGTGCTGTCGGCCAGGTTTCCGAAGCGCACTGCGAGATCGATTCCGTCGTCGATCACGTTCAGGTAACCGTCCGACAGGAGCAGCTCGATCGAGATCGTCGGGTGTTCGCGCAAGAACGCGTCGACGACGGGCGCCACGATCGACCGCCCCAGATCGAGCGGTGCCCCGATACGGATGCGGCCCGAGAGGGTCTCGGCGCCGCGGCGAACCCGGTTCTCGAGTTCGCCCGCCTCTTCGAGGAGGAGCCGCGCGCCCTCGGCGAGCGTTCGCCCCTCGTCGGTGAGCCCGATCGTGCGCGTGGTGCGATGCAGCAGCGAGGCCCCGAAACGGGCTTCGAGCGACGCAAGACGCTCGGACACCGTCGTCGCCGAGAGCCCCAGTTCCCGGCCGGCGGCCGCCATGCTGCCCTTCTCCACGATCGTGAGAAACAGGTCCAGATGATCGAGATTCATTGTCCGTAAATTCCGGATTATGAGTTCGAAATATGACCCATTTTCTGGGTGGATCAAATGGCCGAAATTGCGCCCATCGCGGGACGAGCGACGCGAGCCCTGCCCGGGCGCACGGCACCGCCCGCCGTCGGATCCACCCCATCACTCGGAGACTCACCATGGCGTACGACGACTTCACCACCTTCCGCGTCGAGACCGGGAGCGGCATCGCCTGGGTCACGTTCGACTTCCCGCCGGTCAACATCCAGGGACTGCCGATGCTTGCGGACCTCGACACGCTCGCGGGCGCCCTCGAGCAGGACCGCGACATCAAGGTCGTCGTCTTCCAGTCGGCACACCCGGAGATCTTCGTGGCCCACGCCGACACCGACTTCCTGAAGGACATGTCGACCTCGGAGGCGACGCGAGAAGAGGTCGAGCTCCTCGATCTGCAGCGCACCCTCGAGCGCATCAGCCAGGTTCCCCAGGCGACCATCGCGAAGATCGAGGGCTTCGCGCGCGGGGGCGGAC
>JBCCEW010000046.1 GCA_039030075.1 Myxococcota bacterium
AGGCGCGTAGCACAATTGGTAGTGCACCGGTCTCCAAAACCGGGGGTTGGGGGTTCAAGTCCCTCCGCGCCTGCCAACTCAACCCTCAACTGATTTCGAGTACCCAGCGAAGGAGCCAGCTCATGGAGTGGAATCCGGTCACTTGGTACTCCGATTCACGCCAGTTCTTGAACGAGGTGCGTGCGGAGTATCGCAAGGTGACGTGGCCCACCCAGAAGGAGGCCATCGCCGGGACGATCGGGGTGCTGATCGTGGTCACGGTTCTCACCAGCGGTCTTTCGCTGGTGGATCTGTCGCTCAGCTACCTGATCCAGCTGGTCATTCCGTCTTAGATGCCGGGAGAGCTGATGTCCAAGCAGTGGTACATCGTCCATACCTATTCGGGTCACGAGAACAAGGCCATGCAGGCCTTGCTCGAGCGCGCGAAGGCGATGGGCAAGGAAGAGCTCTTCGACGAAGTGCTGATTCCCGAGGAGACCGTCGTCGAGATGGTCAAGGGAACCAAGCGCACGTCGAAGCGGAAGTACTTCCCCGGTTACATCCTGGTGCGGATGGAGCTCACGGACGAGACCTGGCACATCGTGCGGGGCACTCCGAAGATCACGGGCTTCGTGGGGGGCGACAAGACGCCGCCGCCGATCTCGGACGACGAGGTCGCGGCGATGACGCAACAGATCAAGGAAGGCGCGGCGAAGCCGAAGCCCAAGATCCTGTTCGACGAGGGTGACAGCGTCCGCGTGGTGAGCGGCCCCTTCGCCAACTTCTCCGGCTACATCGACGAAGTGATGGAAGACAAGGAGAAGCTCAAGGTGATGGTGCACGTCTTCGGCCGCGCGACGCCGGTGGTCCTCGACTACACGAACGTCGAGAAGGCGTAGGGAGAGCCCAGAAGTGGCAAAGAAAGTCGTTGCCGTGGTGAAGCTGCAGTGCCCGGCTGGCCAGGCGAATCCGGCGCCGCCGGTCGGACCGGCGCTGGGTCAGCACGGCGTGAACATCATGGAGTTCTGCAAGGCGTTCAACGCGCGGACGCAGGACAAGCAGGGTCTCATCATCCCCGCGATCATCTCGGTCTATGCGGATCGCTCGTTCACGTTCGAGCTGAAGACGCCGCCCGCTGCCGTGTTGCTGAAGCGGGCCGCGAAGATCGCGAAGGGGTCGGGCGAGCCGAACCGGACCAAGGTGGCGAAGGTGACCCGAGCTCAGCTCGAGGAGATCGCAACCTTGAAGGAGCCCGATCTCAACGCACATGAGATGGATCAGGCGGTGAAGATCATCGCGGGCACCGCGCGGTCGATGGGGATCGAGGTCGAGGGTTAGTCATGGCCAAGAACAAGCGCTACGAAGCGAACGCGGCGAACGTCGACCGCGACAAGTCCTACCCGCTCAGCGAAGCGGTCGGTCTGCTCAAGGACGGCCCGGAGCCGAAGTTCGACGAGAGCGTCGATCTCGCGATGAACCTGGGTGTCGATCCGCGCCACGCGGACCAGATGGTGCGGGGTGCCATGGTGCTGCCCCACGGCATCGGCAAGGAGACCCGCGTGCTGGTCTTCGCGAAGGGCGAGAAGGAGTCCGAGGCGAAGGAGGCCGGCGCCGACTACGTGGGTGGCGACGAGCTGGCGAAGAAGATCCAGGACGAAGGCTGGATGGACTTCGAACGCGTGATCGCGACGCCCGACATGATGAGCGTCGTGGGTCGGCTCGGGAAGGTGCTCGGCCCGCGCGGCCTGATGCCCAACCCGAAGCTCGGCACGGTGACGATGGACGTCGGCAACGCCGTCCGTGAGAACAAGGCGGGCAAGGTCGAGTACCGCGTCGACAAGTCCGGCATCGTGCATGTCGTGGTGGGCAAGCGCTCCTTCGACGCGGAGAAGATCGTGGATAACGCGGCGGCCTTGATCGACGCGATCATCAAGGCCAAGCCGGCTGCCGCGAAGGGCGTCTATCTCAAGAAGATCTCGATCTCGACGACGATGGGCCCGGGTATCCGGATCGATCCGTCGAGTGTTCCCGCGGCAGCGGCTTAAGGGGAAGCGACAGTGCTTTCACGAGCGGACAAGGAATCTCAGGTCGCCGAGCTCAAGGAAAAGCTCGACCGCGCGACGTCGATGTACGTGGTCGACTACCGCGGTCTCGGCGTCGAGGACGCGAACCAGCTGCGGCGTCGCGTGCGCAAGGAAGGTGGCGGCGACTTCGAGTACAAGGTCACGAAGAACGCCGTCCTGCGGCGCGCGACCGAGGGCTCGGACTTCGCGGGGATGCACGAGCACTTCGCTGGCCCGACGGCCGTGGCGATCTCGTTCGGCGACCCGGCCGGTCTCGCCAAGATCCTCGACGAATTCTCGAACGATCACGAGGTGTTCGAGCTGAAGGGGGGCGTCGTCAGCGGCGAGACCCTGACGCCGAAGGACATCGCCGTGCTCGCGACTCTGCCCAGTCTCGACGAGCTGCGCGGCAAGATCGTGGGCTTGCTCCAGGCGCCCGCCTCGAAGCTCGCGCGTCTCGTCAGCGAGCCCGGCGCCGGCCTGGCCCGGATCGTCAGCGCCAAGTCGCAGCAGGAGGGCTGAGCCCGCACTCGAATTCACGCGGGAGGGTCCGACTCTCCCACTCTTTATAGGGGCGACCGAACGCCGGACCGTCCCTCGGTTTTCTCTCTCTCGATTTTTCCATTCGCCCGGTCCCTCCGGGCCAAGTGCAAGAAGGTGAAACAACCATGGCCGATCTCAACCAAATCGTGGAAGACCTCTCCAGCCTCACCGTGATGGAGGCTGCCGAACTCGCGAAGCTGCTCGAGGAGAAGTGGGGCGTGAGCGCCGCCGCTCCCGTGGCGGTGGCGGCGGGCGGCGCCGTGGCAGGGGATGCCGGCGCGGTCGAGGAGAAGGACGAGTTCGACGTCGTCCTGATCTCGTCGGGCGACAAGAAGATCCAGGTGATCAAGGAAGTCCGCGCGATCACGGGCCTGGGCCTCAAGGAGGCGAAGGAGCTGGTCGAGGGCGCGCCGAAGCCGTTGAAGGAAGGTGTGCCGAAGGACGAGGCCGACAAGCTGAAGGAGCAGATCGAAGGCGCCGGCGGCCAGGTCGACATCAAGTAGTCGGCTGGTTCGGTTTGCGTCGTAGGCAGCCGCCAGTGCGGCGACTGCCCGGCTTCTTTCCACCGTCAGCCGGAGGGTCAACGTACCCGTGACCGAACTCGTTCTCACCGACACCGAGCTCCGCGTCCGCAAGGACTTCTCCAAGATTCCGCCGATTCTCGACATTCCGGATCTCATCGAGATCCAGAAGGAGACCTTCGAGCGGTTCCTGCAGACGAACATCGAACCCGAGAAGCGCGAGAACACGGGCCTTCAGGCCGTGTTCAACTCCGTCTTCCCGATCAAGGACTTCAACGACACGGCTTCGCTCGAATTCGTGGGTTACACCCTCGAAGAGCCGAAGTACGACGTCCAGGAGTGCTTGCAGCGCGGGATGACCTACGCCGCGCCGTTCAAGGTGACGATTCGTCTCGTGGCCTGGGATGACGCAGAAGGCTCCCAGGCGATCCGCGACGTCAAGGAGCAGGAGGTCTATTTCGGGGAAATCCCGATCATGACCGAGAACGGGACGTTCATCATCAACGGGACCGAGCGCGTGATCGTGTCCCAGCTGCATCGTTCGCCCGGCATCTTCTTCGATACGACGACATCCACCACGGTCTCGGCCGCGGGGAAGAAGATCTACTCCTGCCGCGTGATTCCGTATCGCGGTTCGTGGCTCGACCTCGAGTTCGACCACAAGGACCTGCTCTACGCGCGGATCGACCGGCGCCGGAAGATCCACGCCACGGTGCTGCTGAAGGCCCTGGGCTACACGCCCGAGGACCTGCTGGCCACGTTCTACAAGCCCGAGATCGTCCGGACCGACGGCAAGAAGTACGAGAAGAGCGTCGTTCCCGACCTGCTGGTCGGCCAGCGCTGCCTGAAAGAGGTGAAGGGGCCCGATGGCACCACCCTGGTGCGCAAGGACCGCAAGTTCACCAACGCCGGTGTTCGCAAGATCACCGAGGCGGGTATCGAGTGGCTCCAGATCCCGGTCGAGGACCTGATCCGCGTCGATGCGGTGAAGCGCGTGGCTCCCGTCGACATCGTCGACGAGTCCACGGGTGAGGTGATCATCGAGTCGAACGAGGAGCTCACCGTCGAGAACCTCGAAGAGCTCAAGAATCGCGGAATCAACGAATTCCCGATGCTCTACCTCGACCCGCTGATCACGGGCACGGCGCTGCGCGACACGTTGCTCGCCGACAAGACCCTGTCCCAGGAAGAGGCGATCATCGAGATCTACCGGCGTCTGCGCCCGGGCGATCCGCCGACCGTCGACACCGCGACGAACCTGTTCCGGAACCTCTTCTTCAACCCGGAGCGCTACGACCTGTCGCGGGTCGGGCGGCTCAAGGTCAACCACAAGCTCAGCTTCTCGGGAGAGGACCGGGTGCAGTGGCAGCCGGCCGGTCCGGGCACGCCCGACGAGGAGATCCCGCTCGGCGAGCTGCCCACGCTGCGCCCCGACGACATCCTCGCGGCGGTGAAGTACCTGGTCGAGCTCAAGAACGGCACCGACCCGGACAAGCGCATCGACGACATCGACCACCTCGGCAACCGCCGGGTGCGTGTCGTCGGCGAGCTGCTCGAGAACCAGTACCGGATCGGCCTGGTGCGCATGGAGCGTGCGATCAAGGAGCGGATGTCGCTCCAGGAGATCGAGACGCTGATGCCCCACGATCTCATCAACAGCAAGCCCGTCTCGGCGGTGGTCAAGGAGTTCTTCGGGTCCAGCCAGCTGTCCCAGTTCATGGACCAGACGAACCCGCTCTCGGCCATCACCCACAAGCGCCGCCTCTCGGCGCTCGGGCCCGGCGGCCTCACCCGCGAGCGCGCGGGCTTCGAGGTGCGCGACGTCCACCCCACCCACTACGGCCGTATCTGCCCGATCGAGACGCCGGAAGGCCCGAACATCGGTCTGATCGCGTCGCTCTCGACCTACGCCCGGGTGAACGACCTGGGCTTCATCGAGACGCCGTACCGCACGGTGACCGATGGCACCGTCACCGGTGAGGTGAAGTACCTCTCGGCGCTCGACGAGGAGCGCCTCTCGATCGCCCAGGCGAACGCGCCGTTCGACGACTCGGGCCGCTACCAGAACGACATCGTGTCGTCGCGTCAGGCGGGTGAGTTCGTGCAGGTGCCGCCGGACACGGTCGACATGATGGACGTCTCGCCGAACCAGCTGGTGAGCGTCGCGGCGGCGTTGATCCCGTTCCTGGAGAACGACGACGCAAACCGCGCCCTGATGGGCTCCAACATGCAGCGGCAGGCCGTGCCGCTCTTGCGGACCGAGGCGCCGCTGGTCGGTACCGGCATGGAATCCGTCGTCGCCCGCGACTCGGGCGTCACGGTCGTCGCGAAGCGCGACGGGACGGTGGAGTCGGTGGACGCAGGCCGCATCGTCGTCAAGCCCGACGAGGACGACGGCACCGGCAGCAACGTCGACATCATCAACCTCATCAAGTACCAGCGCTCCAACCAGAACACCTGCATCAACCAGAAGCCGATCGTGAAGCCCGGCTCGCGGGTGCGGAAGGGGCAGGTCATCGCGGACGGTCCGGCGACCGAACGCGGAGAACTGGCGCTGGGCCGCAACGTGCTCGTCGCGTTCATGCCGTGGGGCGGATACAACTTCGAGGACTCGATCCTCATCTCCGAGCGGGTGGTCAAGGACGACTCCTACACCTCGATCCACATCGAGGAGTTCGAGTGCGTCGCGCGAGACACGAAGCTCGGCAAGGAGGACATCACCCGGGACATCCCGAACGTCGGTGAAGAGGCGCTCAAGGACCTCGACGAATCCGGCATCGTGCGGATCGGCGCCGAGGTGAAGCAGGACGACGTCCTCGTCGGCAAGATCACGCCGAAGGGCGAGACCCAGCTCTCGCCGGAAGAGCGCCTGCTGCGCGCGATCTTCGGCGAGAAGGCCGGCGACGTGCGTGACACCTCGTTGCGCGTGCCGCCGGGCGTCACCGGCACGGTGATCGGGGCCCAGGTCTTCTCGCGCCGCGGCGTCGAGAAGGACGAGCGCGCTCGCGCGATCGAGGACGCCGAAATCGATCGGCTGCGGAAGGACCAGGACGACGAGATCCGGATCATCCGCGAGAGTGCCCTCAACAAGGTGCGCGAGCTGCTCACCAGCAAGCGGGCCGCCAACCGGGTGGGTGACGAGCGAACCCAGGTCACCTGGATCGAGCCCCGCACGGTGATCAGCGCCGAGACGCTCGCCGAGGTGCCCCAGCGTCGCTGGAACGACATCCAGCTCGAGGACGCGCGCGCCCAGGAGCAGGTCGACCGGATCTTCGAGTCGATCGAAGAGCAGGCCAACGTGATCCGCGCGGTGTTCGACGAGAAGATCTCGCGACTCCGCAAGGGCGACGAGCTGCCCCCCGGCGTGTTCAAGATGGTCAAGGTCTACCTGGCCATCAAGCGCAAGCTGTCGGTGGGCGACAAGATGGCCGGCCGCCACGGCAACAAGGGCGTCATCTCCCGGATCCTTCCGGAAGAGGACATGCCGTACATGGCCGACGGCTCGCCGGTCGACATCGTGCTCAACCCGTTGGGCGTGCCGTCGCGCATGAACATCGGCCAGATCCTGGAGACCCACCTCGGGTGGGCCGCCCGCGGGCTCGGTGAGCAGATCGACTACATGCTCAAGGCCAACGGCGCGGGCAAGGACGCGGCCTCGGTCCGCAAGGCACTCAAGGACACCTACTCGGACGAGCGCATCGCGGCGGCCCTCGACAAGGCCTCCGATGACGCGATCGTCGAGCTCGGTTCCAGCCTCCGGCGCGGCGTGCATGTCGCGACGGCCGTCTTCGACGGGGCGAAGGAGGACGAAATCCGCAGCGAGCTCGATCGCGCGGGTCTGCCGCTCACCGGCCAGACCGTGCTCTTCGATGGTCGCTCGGGTGAGCCCTTCGACCACGAAGTGACGGTGGGCGTCCTCTACATGCTGAAGCTCCACCACCTCGCCGACGACAAGATCCACGCGCGGAGCATCGGGCCGTACAGCCTGGTGACCCAGCAGCCGCTGGGCGGTAAGGCCCAGTTCGGCGGCCAGCGTCTGGGCGAGATGGAGGTGTGGGCGCTCGAGGCCTACGGCGCCGCCTTCGGCCTTCAGGAATTCCTGACGGTGAAGTCGGACGACGTCCAGGGTCGTACTCGGATCTACGAGTCGATCGTCAAGGGCGAGAACGTCCTGGAGCCGGGCCTGCCCGAGAGCTTCAACGTGCTCGTCAAGGAACTCCAGGCGCTCGGCCTCGACGTCGAGCTGATCGAAGACAAGTCCTAGGCCGGCAGCCGACTCCGGCCACCGCATCGACCCGAAACCGACCGCAACATCGAATCGAGGTCTTCCACTTTGCGCGATCTCTACAATCTCTTCGAAAAGCCCAAAGACCCGCTGGCCTTCAACGCCCTGCGGATCTCGATCGCTTCACCGGACAAGATCCGGGAGTGGTCCTTCGGTGAAGTGAAGAAGCCGGAGACGATCAACTACCGGACCTTCAAGCCGGAGCGCGACGGGCTCTTCTGCGCCAAGACCTTCGGCCCGGTGAAGGACTACGAGTGCAACTGCGGCAAGTACAAGCGCATGAAGCACCGTGGCGTGGTTTGCGAGAAGTGCGGCGTCGAGGTGATCCAGTCGAAGGTGCGCCGCGAGCGCATGGGGCACATCACCCTGGCGACTCCGGTGGCCCACATCTGGTTCCTGAAGTCGCTGCCTTCGCGGATCGGCAACATCCTCGAGATCTCGCTCCGTGACCTCGAGAAGGTGCTCTACTTCGAATCGCACATCGTGATCGACCCGGGCGAGACCGAGCTGCGCTTCGGGGAGCTCCTGAACGACGAGCAGCTGGTGGAGGCCCGCGAGACCCATGGCCGTGAGACCTTCACGGTCGGGATCGGCGCCGAGGCGATTCGCGAGATGCTCGCCTCCCTCGACGTCGACACCGAGTGCAAGGCCCTGCGCCACGAGATGCGCGAGGCCACCAGTGAGGCGAAGCGCAAGAAGATCAGCAAGCGGCTGAAGGTCCTCGACGCGTTCCGCGAGTCGGGGAACAAGCCCGAGCACATGATCCTCGAGGTGATCCCGGTGATTCCGCCGGATCTGCGCCCGCTGGTCCCGCTCGACGGCGGTCGCTTCGCGACCAGTGACCTGAACGATCTCTATCGCCGGGTCATCAACCGCAACAACCGCCTGAAGCGACTCCAGGAGCTGAACGCTCCCGAGGTCATCATCCGCAACGAGAAGCGGATGCTCCAGGAAGCGGTGGACGCGCTCTTCGACAACGGCCGTCGTGGCCGGGTCATCACCGGCCCGTCGAAGCGCCCGCTGAAGTCGCTCTCCGACATGCTCAAGGGCAAGACCGGACGCTTCCGCCAGAACCTGCTCGGGAAGCGCGTCGACTACTCGGGTCGGTCGGTGATCGTGATCGGACCCGAGCTGCGGCTCCACCAGTGCGGCATTCCGTCGCGCATGGCGATCGAGCTCTTCAAGCCCTTCATCTACTCGAAGCTCGAGCAGCGGGGCTACGTCACCACCATCAAGGCCGCGAAGAAGATGGTGGAGAAGGAGCGCCCCGAGGTGTGGGACATCCTGGCGGAGGTGATCCAGGAGCACCCCGTCATGTTGAACCGGGCCCCCACGCTGCACCGCCTGGGCGTCCAGGCCTTCGAGCCCCAGCTGATCGACGGCAAGGCGATCCAGCTGCATCCGCTGGTGTGCGCGGCGTTCAACGCGGACTTCGACGGCGACCAGATGGCGGTGCACGTGCCGCTGTCCGTCGAGGCGCAGATGGAAGCCCGCGTGCTGATGATGTCGACCAACAACATCCTCAGCCCGGCGACCGGCCGCCCGATCATCGGGCCCAGCCAGGACATCGTGCTCGGCTGTTACTACATGACCCGGGAGCGCCAGGGGGCGCGCGGGGAGGGCATGCGCTTCTCCGATCCCGCCGAGGTGCGCTGCGCCTACGACTCGGGTGAGGTCGACGTGCACGCGGCGATCAAGGTGCGGATCGGCGGAGAGATGGCCGACACCACGGTCGGCCGGATCCTGCTGCGTGAGATCGTCCCCGGCGACATCCCCTTCGAGATCATCAATCAGGTGATGGACAAGAAGGCGCTGGGCGAACTCATCGACCAGGCCTACCGCCGCCTCGGCAACAAGGCGACGGTGATCCTGGCCGACCGGCTGCGGACGCTGGGCTACCAGCACGCAACGCGGGCCGGCGTGTCGATCAGCATCGCCGACATGCAGATCCCGAGCGACAAGGAGCGCTTCATCGAAGCCGCTTCCCAGCAGGTCCAGGAGATCGAACAGCAGTACCAGGAAGGTCTGATCACGGACGGCGAGCGGTACAACAAGGTGATCGACATCTGGGCGCAGGCCACCGAGCAGGTGGCCGGGCAGATGCTCGACCGCCTCGGCACCGACGTCGTCCAGGACGAGAACGGCGAGGAACAGCACGTCCCGAGCTTCAACCCCATCTATATGATGGCCGACTCGGGAGCCCGCGGTTCCGCCCAGCAGATGCGTCAGCTGGCCGGGATGCGGGGTCTGATGGCGAAGCCGTCGGGCGAGATCATCGAGACGCCGATCACCTCCAACTTCCGTGAAGGGCTCTCGGTCCTCCAGTACTTCATCTCCACCCACGGTGCCCGCAAGGGTCTCGCGGACACGGCGTTGAAGACGGCCAACTCGGGCTACCTGACGCGGCGACTGGTGGACGTCTCCCAGGACGTGGTGATTCGCGAGCCCGATTGCGGGACCACGGACGGGATCGAGATCGGGCCGCTCGTCGAGGGTGGTGAGATCATCGAGCCGATCGGGGAGCGGATCCTCGGTCGCGTGGCGCTCGACGACGTCAAGGACACGCTCACCGAGGAGGTCCTCGTGCCGGCCGGCACGGAGATCAACGAGGAGCGCGTGCGCATCATCGAGGATGCGGGCATCGAGCGGGTAATGATCCGTTCGGTGCTGACCTGCGAAGCCCAGTTCGGCGTGTGTGCCCTGTGCTACGGGCGCGACCTGGCCCGCGGTGAGATGGTGAACATGGGTGAAGCCGTCGGCGTCATTGCGGCGCAGTCGATCGGTGAGCCCGGCACCCAGCTCACGATGCGGACCTTCCACATCGGTGGTACCGCGACGCGGCGCGTGGAAGCGTCCCACGCCGAGGCCGCTGCCGACGGTGAGGTCCGCTACGCCCACATGCGCACGGTGACCGACCGCGAGGGCCGCAAGATCGCGATGAGCCGAAACGGCGAAATCGGGGTCTTCGACTCGACCGGTCGCGAACGCGAGCGGCATCCGGTGGTCTACGGCGCTCACGTGAAGATCGAAGACGGTTCCCAGGTGAAGGTCGGTGACGTCCTGCTCGAGTGGGATCCCTTCGCGAATCCGATCCTGGCCGATCAGGGCGGTACGGTGAAGTTCGGCGACATCGTCGAGGGCGCGACGATGCAGGAGCAGGTGGACGAGTTCACCGGCCTGTCCTCGAAGGTGATCATCGAGTCGAAGGACCCGGAGCTGCGGCCGCGCATCTCCGTCAAGAGCGAAGCGGGCGAGACGATCGCCCGGGCGCTCCTGCCGGTGGGTGCAAACCTGGGCGTAGTCGACGGAGCCGACGTGGCCGCCGGCGACGTGCTGGCGAAGATGCCGCGCGAAACCACGAAGACGAAGGACATCACCGGCGGTCTGCCGCGGGTGGCCGAGCTCTTCGAGGCCCGGAAGCCGAAGGACTTCGCGATCGTCTCCGAAATCGACGGCACCGTCTCGTTCGGTCCCGACTCGCGCGGCAAGCGGCGCGTGATCGTGACCCCCGAGCTCGAGGACGCGGAGCCGAAGGAGTACCTGATCCCGAAGGGCAAGCACATCAGTGTGCACGAGGGCGACCGCGTGCGTGCCGGTGAGGCCCTGATGGACGGCTCCTCGAACCCGCACGACATCCTGAAGATCAAGGGCGACAAGGAACTCGCGAAGTACCTCGTCGACGAGGTGCAGGAGGTCTACCGACTCCAGGGCGTGCGCATCAACGACAAGCACATCGAAACGATCGTGCGTCAGATGCTGCGCCGCGTCCGGGTGAAGGAGGTGGGCGATACCGACTTCCTGGTGGGCGAGCAGGTGGAGAAGATGCACTTCGAGCGCACCAACGCCCAGATGCTCGAGGAAGGGAAGCAGGCCGCCGTGGCCGAGCCGCTGCTCCTCGGCATCACGAAGGCGTCGCTCTCGACCGAGTCCTTCATCTCCGCCGCCTCCTTCCAGGAGACGACGAAGGTCCTCACCGAGGCCTCGATGTGGGGGAAGGTCGACTACCTGCGTGGCCTGAAGGAGAACGTGATCATGGGTCGGCTGGTGCCCGCCGGTACGGGGATGGCCCGGTACCAGAACATCGGGATCCAGATCGACGCACCCGAGGGCATGCTCGAGCCCGTCGAGGAGGAGGTGCCGTCGCTGGGCGACGAGCCGGCTCTCGGCGGCGGAACCGAGGCTTCGCCAGGCCTGCTGGCTTCGGCGGAGGCTCCCTCGGACCCGATCGAGAGCTGAGACACCCAGGGGCTGAGGGAGGAATCCCTCGGCCTCTGCCCGAGAGAGTCCGGTCCGCGCGCGCGGATCCGGTTCGGAAACCGGAACGGCCCGCGCCCCGTCACCTGGCGGGGCCAGCGGGCCGTTCTCGTTCGTGGCGACGTTCGCGCTCCCGGATTTCGCGGTGGCGAGGGTGGGCCCCTAGGGGAAAAAGGGCCCACTTTCCGCTTCGCCGACCCTGAAAATCCGGGCCGTGATCGGCGCAGTCGGAAGGGGCGCGAGGCACCTTCCGGGGCCTCGAATGCCACTGTCCAGTTGCGTTGACAGGGGTCGGAAGCTCGCTAAGATGCGGCGGTTTTTCCGACAGGGCCGCCACCTGCGGTTCGCCTCCGAAGCAGCGGAGGGGGCTCCCGAGACCTGGTCTCCGGTCCCTTCGCAGTCGGCAGGCTGGACGTGGGGGGCGGTGTCTCTCGTGGAGATTTTTTCATGCCTACCGTACAACAGCTGATCCGACGCGGACGCCGACCCCAGAAGTCGCGCTCGAAGTCGGCCGACCTCCTGAACTGCCCGCAGCGTCGCGGCGTGTGTCTGCGCGTGTTCACGCAGACGCCGAAGAAGCCCAACTCGGCGCTCCGGAAGGTGGCACGTGTGCGCCTCACGAACGGTCGTGAAGTGAACGCCTACATCCCCGGCGTTGGCCACAACCTGCAGGAGCACTCGGTGGTGCTCGTGCGCGGTGGTCGCGTCAAGGACCTGCCCGGCGTTCGGTACCACATCGTGCGTGGCACCCTCGACACGACGGGCGTCGCTGACCGGAACCGTGGTCGTTCGAAGTACGGCGCGAAGCGCCCCAAGTAAGTCCTCACCCGCCGGCCGGGCCACGTCGATCGCGACGCCGCCCGGCCGCTGTTCTTTCCTGCAACGACTTCCCGCCGCACTGGCGGATCGAGAGAGTTTGCATGCCCCGACGACGCGAAGTTCCGAAGCGCGAAGTGCTGCCCGATCCGAAGTACTCCGACCGAATGGTCGGACGCTTCGTCAACGTACTGATGTACGACGGCAAGAAGAGCACCGCCGAGCAGATCATCTACGGCGCATTCGAAGTGATCGAGTCGAAGACCCGGAACGACCCGCTGGCGATGTTCCGCCGCGCGATCGAGAACGTGCGCCCGCGCGTCGAGGTGAAGTCGCGCCGCGTGGGTGGCGCCACCTATCAGGTGCCGATCGAGGTTCGGCCGGAGCGCGCGTCTTCGCTCGCGATGCGCTGGCTCAAGGACTACGCCCGCAGCCGCGCTGGCAAGAGCATGCGTGAGAAGCTCGCCGACGAGATCATCGACGCCGCGAACGAGCGCGGTGAGGCCGTGAAGAAGCGTGAGGACACGCATCGGATGGCCGAAGCCAACAAGGCCTTCTCCCACTACCGCTGGTAGTCCGGCGGTCGGGGGTTCGGGAAATTCGTCATGTCGCGTCAAGCACCGCTCGAGCGCACGCGCAATATCGGCATCATGGCCCACATTGATGCCGGTAAGACGACTACGACCGAACGCATCCTGTTCTACACCGGCGTCAACTACAAGATGGGCGAGGTGCACGACGGCGCCGCGACCATGGACTGGATGGAGCAGGAGCAGGAGCGCGGGATCACGATCACTTCGGCTGCGACCACCTGCAGCTGGAATGATCACCGCATCAACATCATCGACACGCCGGGCCACGTGGACTTCACGATCGAGGTCGAGCGCTCCTTGCGCGTGCTCGACGGCGCGATCGGCGTCTTCTGCGGCGTGGGCGGTGTCGAGCCCCAGTCCGAGACCGTCTGGCGTCAGGCCGACAAGTACGCCGTGCCGCGCATCGCGTTCGTCAACAAGATGGACCGCGTCGGTGCCGACTTCGAGAGGGTCGTCGGCATGATCCGCGAGCGCCTGGGGGCCAACGCGGTCCCGCTGCAGATTCCGATCGGCGCCGAGGATCGCTTCCAGGGGGTGATCGATCTTCTCGACGAGAAGGCGGTCTACTGGAACGACGAAACCCAGGGCGCCGAGTTCGAGCTCCGTGACATCCCGGACGATCTGGCGGAAGCGTCACGGGCCGGGCGCGAGGCCGTGATCGAGGCGGTAGCCGACTTCGACGACGCGCTCACCGCGAAGTACCTCGACGGCGAGCCGATCTCGGCGAGCGAGCTGCGCAAGGCGCTGCGGGAAGCGACCCTGCAGTTGGCCGTCGTGCCCGTGCTCTGCGGGACGGCTTTCAAGAACAAGGGCGTCCAGCCGCTGCTCGACGCGATCGTCTCCTACCTCCCGTCTCCGCTGGACGTGCCGCCGGTCGAGGGCACCAACCCGAAGACCGAGAAGCCCGAGCAGCGGAAGGCCGACGACAACGATCCCTTCAGTGCGCTCGTGTTCAAGCTGATGAGCGACAAGCACGTGGGGCACCTGACTTACGTGCGCGTCTACTCGGGACGGGCGAAGGCGGGCCAGCAGGTCATCAACGCGAACTCGGGTCGCAAGGAGCGCCTCGGGCGGCTGCTCCAGATGCACGCCAACAAGCGCGAAGAGATCGAAGACGTCGGTGCCGGTGACATCGTCGCTGTGGTGGGCCTCAAATCCATCGCCACGGGCGAGACCCTCTGCGAGACCCAGAAGCCGATCGTGCTCGAGTCGCTGCAGTTCCCGGACCCGGTGATCTCGATCGCGATCGAGCCGAAGACCCAGGCCGACATGGACAAGCTCGGTCAGTCCCTCGACCGCCTCACCCAGGAGGACCCGTCCTTCCAGCGGACGGTCGACGAGGAGACGGGTCAGACGATCATCTCGGGAATGGGCGAGCTCCACCTCGAGATCATTGCGGATCGGCTGGTGCGCGAGTTCGGTGTCCAGGCGAACGTCGGGAAGCCTCAGGTGGCCTACAAGGAAACCATCACCCGCTCGGTGAAGGTGGAGGGTCGCTACGTCAAGCAGAGCGGAGGCTCGGGCGACTACGGCGTAGTGAAGCTCCAGGTCGGTCCCGGAGAGTCGGGAGCCGGATTCACGTTCACGAATGCGTTGAAGGGCGAGAGCATTCCGCGCGAGTTCGTGAAGGCGATCGAGCAGGGCTGTGAAGAGGCCACCCAGAGTGGCTCGCTCGCGGGCTACCCGGTGGTCGACGTCGCGGTCAAGCTCCTCGATGGCGATGCCCACGAGGTCGACTCCTCCGAGCGCTCTTTCAAGATCGCGGCGTCGATCGGCATGAAGGAGGCCTTCGAGCAGGCGGCCTCGGTGCTGCTCGAGCCGATCATGGCCGTCGAGGTGGTCGTGCCCGAAGAGTTCGTCGGCGGGATCCAGGGCGATCTCAACAGCCGGCGCGGCAACATCACCGGGTTCGAGATGCGCGGCAACGCGCAGGTGATCACCGCGGAGGTCCCGCTCTCGAACATGTTCGGCTACGTGGGCGAGCTGCGGTCCCTGACCCAGGGGCGCGGCACCTACACGATGCAGTTCGAACGCTACTCGGACGTCCCCGAGAGCGTCGCTCAGTCACTGGTTTTTCATTAGACGCTCGCGACCGAGCGAGCGCTCTTTCATTCACCCCTCATCGGGAACCGGGAGCAGGTCCCGGCCCCCCGAACACTCCACCGCTAGCGAGCGAAGCGCGAAAGATACGGAGAAGTCATGGCCAAGGAGAAGTTCGAGCGAACGAAGCCCCACGTGAACGTGGGGACGATCGGTCACGTGGACCACGGGAAGACGACGCTGACGGCGGCGATCACGTCGCGTCAGGCGCACAAGGGTCTGGCCGAGAAGGTGGACTTC
>JBCCEW010000047.1 GCA_039030075.1 Myxococcota bacterium
CGCTGATCGGGTTTGCACTCGCCGGCATCGCCCTGGGACGCCGGCGTCCCGGAACGAGTCAGCCGTCGTGAGGCCGTTGGCCCCGCAGAGGCTCTGGGCAGCATCGCTCGTCGCGGTGGCGCTCTGCGCGACCGCCGCGTCAGCCGCCACGATTGCGATCGCGACCGACCAACCGACCTACGCGATCGGTGACACGATCATCGTGACGGTCGAAACCTTCGTCGATTGGGGTGAGTCGTCGCCGAACGCACTCGTATCGCTGGGATACGACCCCGCTCTCGCTGGGCAACAGGCAGTCGTCGTGCAGGGCTCTTACCAGATCACCTCCTTCGGCGGCTCGGCCGGATGGACCGCTGGCGCGCTCCAGGGCCAGTGCGACCAGCCCGGGCTGTGCCGACTCATCGACCAGCTCGCTCCGAGTCCGACCGGTGCAGCGGTGGGCCCGGGCTTGTTGCAGCAACTCGTGGTCGAGCTCTCCGCCGACCAGGCAGGCCATCTGGCTTTCTCCTTTCCCAACCTCACCTTCTTCGGTGCCGCCGCCCCGTCCCTGTCCGTCCAGATCGTCCCCGAACCCAGCACCCTCGCGCTGATCGGGTTCGCGCTCACCGGCCTCGTTCTTGGAAGGAGGCAACGGCGCTGAGCGAGCGCGGCCGCTCGCCGCGCTGGAGCGGCCGCATCACCGATCTCTTCGGAGCCGACCTCCGATCGTTGGCGCTCCTGCGCGTCGGCATCGCCCTGACCCTGCTGCTCGACCTCGCGCTCCGCGCACGATCCCTGCGCGCGCACTACACGGACTTTGGCGTGTTGCCCCGGGCGACCACGCTCGCCGACGGCAGCCCCGCCGTGTTCTTTCTGCCCTCGCTGCATTCGCTGAGCGGTGACTGGCCGTTGCAGGCGGTGCTCTTCACGGTCGCAGGTGGGTGCGCGGTCTTCCTGGCCCTCGGGCGCTTCACCCGCACGGCAACCATGGCTTCGTGGCTGCTGCTCGTCTCGCTGCACCATCGCAACCCGATGGTCACCCACGGCGACGACACGCTTCTGGCCTGCGTTCTCTTCTTCGGCATGTTGCTGCCCTGGGGTGCGCGGTACTCCCTCGATGCGCGGTCTGTTCCGGCGCGGCAGACCGAGCGGTCGGGGACGGCACCGACGCGCTTCCTTTCCTTCGCTACCGCCGGCTACGCAGTGCAGGTGGCCCTCGTCTACCTCTTCAGTGCGCTCCTGAAGACCGGACCCGAGTGGTGGAGCGAAGGGAGTGCCGTCGCCTATGCGCTGTCTTCGGGGAACGCCTATGCGTGGGTCGCAGTGGCGCAGGACTTCCCCGGCCTCCTCGCGCTCTTGAGCCGTGGCGTGATGGCGCTCGAGTTCGCGGCGCCGCTGCTGCTCTTCTCCCCGATCTGGACGGCACCGCTGCGCATGGTCGGGATCGTGGGCATCGTGGCCTTCCACCTGGGGATCGCCTCGACTCTGGCCCTCGGGATCTTTCCAGTGGTGGGCATCGTCACCACGCTCGGCCTGATCCCCTCGGTGTGCTGGACCTGGCTCGGCGTCGATCGAGGAGCCACCGAAGCACCAACGCAGCTCGAGGACTCCTTCCCCGGGCGCCTGCGCAACGGGGTCGCGCTGGGCGCGTTGGCGTTGATCGTCGGCTGGAACCTGACGACCTTGCCTCGTGCCCCCTTCGCGTTCTCGCCGGGGATCGTGAAGCTCGGCGCCTGGCTGCGCCTCGGCCAATCCTGGTCGATGTTCGCGCCCGGACCGTCGCGCGAGAGCGGCTGGCACGTCGTGGCGGGGAGGCTCGACGACGGGTCCACGGTCGACGTGCTTCGTGGCGGCGAACGCGTCGACTGGGCGCGACCACCGCGCATCGCGACCGTCTACCCGAGCTTTCGATGGTACGAGTACCTGGCCCGCACCACGGGACCCGAAGCCGGCACGCACCAGGAGCTATACGCCGCGTACCTGTGTCGCGCCTGGAACGAGACGCAGCCGGAGACGAGGCACCTGCGCACCCTCGAACTCGTCTACCTGTGGAGCGACATCCGGCCGGGCGCACCCCTCGACCGCCCGGAGCGGAGGACGCTGCGGATCCACCGCTGCCGCCCTGCCCTACCCGTGAACGCCGGCGTGTAGACTCGGGCGATGGAGCGCGCTGCCCTCGTCGTTCTCGCCCTCGTCGCTCAGTTCATCACGGGCTGCGCCTACTCGATGATCGTCGACGGACACATCGACGAGACCCAGTTCCAGGAGCTCACGCGCCGCACGGCCGAGGCCCGCGGACTCCCGATCCCCGACGACGTGCCGGCCCGCTCGGTGCGCAAGGCCGAGATTCCCGCCCTGCTCGAGCGTCTGGTCCGCGAGGAGTACACCCCCGAGGAGCTCGCCGACATCGAGGACAAGCTGATCGCGATGGGCCTCTGGTCGCCCCAGCACGACTACGTGGAAGTGATCACCCAGTTCAGTGGCGATACGCTCGCGGGCCTCTACATCCCGGACGAAGCGACACTCTACGTCGTCGAAGACGTCGAGATTCCCTTCTCGGTCCGGCTCGTCTCTGCGATAGCGCGGCGGGATCTCATGCGCGAGTTCACCCTGGCCCACGAGATCATCCACCTCCTCCAGCATCGCGCCTATCCGGATCTCTTCGAGAAGACGAAGACGCGCCAGCAGGCGGACGCGGTGGGCAGCCTCCAGACCGCTATCGAGGGCGATGCGACGCGCTACGGCTTCGTCGCCGTGCTGCCACCGGGGGCCGCCCTCCCCGATCCGGATGCGTTCCGCGAGGAGCTCGAAGCGGAGAACGCAGCGGCGGGCGAGGAGGATCACTCGGGCTCTCCGGCGGTGATCCGACTGACCCTCGCCTTCCCCTACTCCTACGGATACGGACTCTCGCTTGCCGAAGGCAGTGCCCTGCTCACGTCACCACCCGCCTCGACGGAGCAGATCCTTCACCCCGAACAGCGCAACGCCGACTTCTGGGCGATCGATCTCGCGCCCCTCGAGGCGGCGCTCGACGACGCTTGTCGGAGCCTGGGACAGGAGAGCCTCGGTGAGCTGGGCCTCTCGGTCCTGTTCCGCGACCTCGCCGACCCGGAGGCCAGCGGCGGCCCGGAGCTCTCGGAGGTCTGGGAAGGATGGGACGGCGATCGCTACCTCGTCGCCGACTGTGCGGGCCAACGCGAACTCTTCTGGTGGACCGAGTGGGACTCGATCGGCGACGCCGAGGAGTTCGCCGCCGCCTACACGGCGATCGCTCCCGCGGTGCAGGCGCGCGCCGAGATGGACGCTCCTCCCGAGGCCCGGGTCGATGGGCGTCGGGTGCTGGTGACGACCCGCGGCTTCCGCAGCGCGCGCAGCGCTCCCGAAGAGGCGGCACGGCGCGCGCGCGTCGCGACCCTCGACGCGCTGTTCGCCCACTTCGGCCTGGAGAGCGCCGCCGCCACCGACTCGGCCTCGCGCTAGCCGAGTCGTTCGCGCAAGGCCTCCGCCCGCCGGAGCAGGGGCGTCTCGAAGCCATCCTCGAAGGACGCGTAGACCGGCTCGAGGAAGGCGCGGGCTTCCGCGCGCTTCTGGTTCGACTCGAGTGCGAAATCGGCGTAGGTCACCGCCGCATCGAGCTCCAGCCAGATCGCTCCGCTTCCTTTCCACATGCCGAGGGCCCGCTCGAGGTCGGTGAACGCCTCGTCCCGCGCGCCGACCACCCAGTGCGCGCGCGCCCGCGACAAGAGCGACTGGGGAAAGTAGCTGAACTCCTTCGTGCGCTTGCACAGACTCCGACACTTCGCGACGCGCTCGAAGGCGCGCTCCGGGTTCCCGGCCTCGGTCTCGGCATCGGCTGCCATCAGGTAGTACTTCGGCAGGCCCCCCACGACGCCCGCGTCCTCCGCGTAGCGCAGCGCCGCATCGAACGCGCCCAGGCCGTCGGCGTCGCCGAGCTTCGTGCGTGCCCAGGCATCGAGAGCGAGGCCCGACGCCTCGAGGAACTCGAAACCCCGATCGGCGGTCGCTTCGAGCACCTGCTTCGCGGCCTCTGCAACCCGGGGTGCGTCCTCGAGGTAGGAGAAGGTCGCGCCACCGTTGCCGAGCACGATCGCGATCGTGCGCGGGTGCCCCAGCGCGAGTGCGCGCTCGATCGACGCCTCCGCCACCTGGAGGCCCTGGGTCGGGCGCCCCGAGAGCACCAGTGAGATCGCGTAGACCGCCTGCATCCCCGACTTTGCGTCGGCGTCCATCGCCGCGATCGGCGGCGGCGGATCGATCTCGTCGGCCAAGGCGATCGCCTGTTCGAAGTCGCGGCACGCGACCGGGAGAGGCGCCGTGGTGGGGCCACTGAAGGCGCGATTCATCCGCCCGGCCAGTAGCAGGGGCCCGCGCTCGATCGGCTCGATGATCTCGATCAGCTGATCGGCGTAGTCACGAGCGCGCGCCAGGAGCCCGGCGTTGCTGTAGTGCATCATCAGGCCGTGGACGATCGGGATCTTCGCCGGCCCGGTATCGAACGTGTCACTGAGCGCCTCGCAACGCGCGATCGAGTCCAGGACCTCCGCAGCCTCGAAACCGTCGAGGCCCGTCATCGGCACACACTGGCCCAGCCGCAGGGCAACCTCCTTGGCCCGGTGTTCGATCAGCGAGTCGGGATCCTCGGGCGGGCGCTCCCCGTGCAGCTCGAGGGAACGCGCGTAGTAGTCGCGTGATTCCTGGTTCGCGTGACGCGAGAGAGCCACCTCGCCCGCCTGCTGGAAGTAGTCGACGGCCTCTGCGGTGAGCCCTCCCTCGGCGCAGTGGTGCGCCACCACCTCGGGAGCGGACGCGATGCGCTGGGGAAAGCGTTGCTCGTAGGCCTGGCTGGTCCGGGCGTGCAGCTCGGTGCGACGTTTCTTCAGCTGCGACTCGTAGGCTGTATCCTGTAGGAGCCGATGCCGGAAGGTGTAGGTGGCCTCGGGAGGCGTCCCCCGTTGCACCAGGATCTCGGCGTCGACGAGTTGACGCAGCCCCGCCTGCAGCTCGCCCTCGTCGAGGTCGGCGACGGCGGCGATCAGATCGAAGGGAAAGCTCCGTCCGAGGGTCGCGCCCAGCTGCGCCACCTGCTTCGCCGCGCGAATGCGATCGAGGCGCGCCATCAAGGATCCCTGCAGCGTGGAGGGGATCGAGAGATCCGAGACCTTGCCCTGCAGTTCGAGGCGCCCGTCTCGCTCGACCAGCCGCTCGGATTCGACGACGGCCTTCGTCAGCTCGACCGCGTAGAGCGGCACGCCATCCGCGCGCTCGGCGATCTGCCCGACCAGCTCGTCGGGCAGTACCCGACCCGCGCCGACGACCCCGGAGACGAGGGCACGCGTGGCCTGGGCGTCGAGGCGCTCGAGGGCGATCGCACTGACGTCTTCGCCTTCCGGCCAGGGCGATGCGAATTCCTCGCGGAAGGTCAGGAGCAGCAGCAGCCGCGAAGACGGAGCCTGATCGGCGAGATCCGAGAGGAAAGCAAGCGTCGACGGGTCGGCCCAGTGGAGGTCTTCGCCGATCAGGAGCAGCGGTTCCCGTTCGGCCAGGAGCCGAATCGGAGCCACGAGCGCGCGTAGCGAGCGCTCGCGCTGCAGCTCGGGGCTCATGTGCTCGAGCGGATAGCGCTCGGATTCGGGGAGCCCCAGGAGGGAAGCCACGAACGGCAGGATCTCGGCGCACCGCTCGGGGGCGAGTTCGACGAGCGCCTGCTCGAGCTTCGCCAGACGCGCGTCCGGCGCCTCGTCCTCTTCGAAGCCCAGCACGTGCTCCACCATCTCGAGGATCGGCTTGAAGGCGTTCCCCGCCGTGTAGGGCGTGCACTCGAACTCGAGGACCCGGTGCGGGGTGTCGGGGAGCCCGCGTCGCAAACCCTGCAGCACGCGCGACTTCCCGATGCCAGCCTCGCCCGAGACGGTGGCCACGTGCCCACGCCCTTCGAGCACGCGGTGCCAACAGTCGTGGAGTCGGGCGAGCTCGGCTTCTCGCCCCGACACGCCGGTGATGTCCCGCGGATCGACGGCACCCGGCGCCGAGCGCACCACCCGTTCGATCCCGTAGACGCGAATCGGCTCGCTCACACCCTTCAGCGGCGGCGTGCCGAGATCGCGCGATTCGACCGAGCCTTCTACCAGGCGCAGGGTCGCCTCGCTCACCAGCACCTGGCCCAGCTCGGCCAGCCCCTCGAGGCGCGACGCAATGATGATGGTGTCGCCCAGGGCGAGGGTCTCTCGACGTCCGCTCGTCCCACCGAGGGCCGAGATCACGACCGGTCCCGTGTGGATCCCGATGCGCGCCTGCACGAGATCTTCGTCCCGCGCGGCACGCTCCTCGTTCCACTTCGCGAGCTCGGCCTGGATCGCCAGCCCGGCCCGGACGGCGCGCTGGGCGTCGTCTTCGTGGGCGCGCGGGTAGCCGAAGTACACGAGCACGCCGTCGCCCAGGAGCTGGGCCACGTGGCCGTCGAAGCGCGCCACCATCTGGGCGCAGGTCTGCTGGTAGGTGCGCAGGATCTCGCGCAGCTCTTCCGGGTCGACGCGCTGGGCGAGCTCGGTGGAGCCTGCGAGATCGCAGAACATCGCGGTGATCTGGCGGCGCTCGGCCTCCCCGTCCCGGTCCTGGGGCGTGGCCGTGGGAACCGGGTCCCCCGCGACCGCCGTCCCGCACTGGGAGCAGAACTTCGCGGTGGCGGAGAGCGGGGCCTCACAAGAGGGGCAGCGAGGCGCGATCGGTGTGCCGCATTCCTCGCAGAAGCGCGCACCTGCCCGGATCTCGTGCTGGCAGTGCTCGCAACGCACCCTCGTGTCTCCTTCTCCCAACGACGCGTGTGCGCAGAAACAGACTACTGGAAAACACGGTCCAGCGTCGATGCAGCTCCGCGCCGTAGTTCACCGTCACGGCGGAGGGATGCTTGACCTCGAAACCGCGACTGGAGAGAATGGCGGGACCGAGCGCCTTCAGAACCCCACGTCCGATTCGGCGACGGCCGGAGCGCTCGCGATGCGGGTGTCGAGGTTCGAGAGATCCGTGAAGCAGCTGGCCCCCGCTGACAGCGTCGCGCTCGCCGCCGAGACCGAGACGCTTCCCCAGAACATCGGCGTCCTGGTGGTCCTCGACCCTTCCGACGCCCCCGAGTTCGGGTTCGAGGCGCTGGTGCGCGCGCTCGAGGGACGCGTGGAACGCGTTCCGGTGTACACCCACCGGATCCTCGAGATGCCCTTCGGGCTGGACCACGCCTATCTGGTGGCCGACCCCGCTTTCGACGTGCGCCAGCACCTGCATCGCAGCCGCGTGCCCGCACCAGGGGGGCTGCGAGAACTCACCGAGCTAGCGAGCCGCCTGTTCGCCCCCTGCCTCGACCGCAGCCGACCGCTCTGGGAGATGTGGTTCCTCGACGGCCTCGCGGACGGCCGCGTCGCCCTGCTCTACAAGGTGCATCACTGCCTGGCGGACGGCGTCGCCCTCACGGGTCTCGCCCAGCTGCTCTTCGACTTGAGCGCCAAGCCGGCGGCCGATCGCCCCCGCGATGTCCCGCAGCTCGCCGATCGCGACGAGGGTCCGCTCAGCGATGCCGACCTCTGGCTTCGCGCCGCCGAGAACACCCTCCAGCGGCCCCTGGAGCTGGCCCGGGTGGGTTTGTCCCTGCTGCGCCAACAGGTGGCCGGAGCGACCGAGCCACGCGATGACGCGCCGCGCACCCCACTGCAAGTGCCCGCCACCGTGTTCAACGGACGCGTCGCCGCCGGACGGGGCTACAGCTGCGCGCGGGTTCCCTTCGCCGACGTGCGGGCACTCCGCGAGCACTTCGACGTGACGGTCAACGACGTGCTGCTCGCGCTCGCCTCGGGTGCCGTGCGCTACTACCTCGCGTCCCGGGGCGAGCTGCCCGACGGTGAACTCGTCGTCTCGGTGCCGGTGTCCGAGCGGAGCACGTCGCACGAGTTCACGACGGACAACCAGCTCACCCACACGACGGTCGCCTTCGGGACCCATCTCGCCGACCCCGCCGCCCGCTTGCGACACATCCACGAGAGCGCTGCGGCCGGGAAGCGACGCGCCCGCACCCGCGACGTGAACGTGCTGAGCTCGGTGGGACGCATCCTCGCGCCCGGCGCGGTGCAGTGGCTGATGCGGCTCGCGGCGCCCCTGGGTGGCGACCTGCCGCTCCCGGTCAACCTCACGGTCTCTTCGCTGCGGGCGACCCCCTTCCCTCTCTACGTCGCCGGGGCGCGCCTCGAGCATGTGTATCCCATGACGGTGCTGCAGCCGACCCAGGGGCTCGGCATCACCGCCGTGTCCTACGTCGACACGGTCTACTTCGGCTTCACCCACACGCCCGAGCTCCTGCCCGACCCCTGGGTGTTGGCCGAAGGGGTCGAGAAGTCTCTGTCGGAACTCCTGACCACCCGGTCCGCCGCGCGACGCAGACGCCCGGCCGACTAAGCGCCCGACGACGCCGGCACCCGGACCGTCGGCCAATCCTGCAGCGGCTCCCGCGATCTCGCCGGCTCCTCCACCGCACCGATCGCGGGCAGCTTGAAGATCTGCTTCTCGAGGAATTCGTTCAGGAAGACGCGGTTCGGATCCCAGCGCTCCCGAACCTGCAGGAATTCGTCCATCTTCGGGTAGCGATCTCGAATCGGGTCGGTCTCGAAGTAGAGCTTCGCCCAGTGAGGTCGGGCGCTCGGAATGTCGAGCCAGCGCCGCTCGAGCTCGCGATAGAAGTCGACCCAGTTCGGGGTGTGCTCTGCGGTCGTCACCTCGACGTAGCAGGTCTCCTGCTCGTGATCGGGCGCCAGCCAGCCATTGCTGCCCGCGGTGAAGCGACCATGCATCATCAGATTCACAGGGAAGAGACTCGCGCTCGCGTACTCACGGAGCAGTGAGATGCCGGCGCTCCAGGCGCGCGCGGCATCGTGGTTCGGGAACGAGTACGACATGTCCCAGCACTTTGGGAACACCCGGGCGAAGTGGAAGGCATTCGACGCGGTGGCCACGGTGACACCCGGCTTCGCGTAGGAGCGGTTCGTAAAGTCGAAGACGCGCGGAAAGATGTTGGGCACGTAGCGGGTCGCCCAGGGATAGATCGAGTCGATGATCGACTCCTGGAACGCAGCGGTCTGCTTCGCCACGAAGTCCGCCCACGGAGGCCGCGGGTCCGGCGGGGAGTCGGTCCGGTTCATCAGGTAGACCCACATGGTGTCCTGGAGCGGCGTGTAGAAGATCTCGAGGAAGTCACAGGAGCGCAGTTGGGCGAGATCCTCGAAGCCCTCGAGCACCTCGTCGACCGGGATCTCCCGGATCTGGGTGTGCACGTTGAACTGGTCGACGAGCTGCAGCTTCACCGACTGCACCACGCCGAGGGTTCCGAGATTGACCTGAGCCGCGGCGTATTCGTCTCGACCTTCGGGTGTCGGCCGCTTCGGGTCGGGCCGCCGCACCACCCGCGGTTCGCCGGTGTGATCGACGATCGTCATCTCGAGGATGTCGTCCGAGAAGTTCCCCGCCAGGAAGCTGGTGCCATGGGATCCGGTCGCGACCGCCCCTCCCACGGTCGGGCCGGGGAACAGCGGCGGCGTCACCAGGGTCAGACCGTACTTCGCGGTCAGAGCGTTCAACGCCTGGATGTCCATGCCCGCGCCGACCTCGATCGTCCGCGCGTCGACATCCAGCGAATGCAGCCGGTCCATGTGCTGCATGTTGATGATCGTCCCGCCCTCGACGGGCACCAGCGGCGCCCAGGAGTAGCTCGCCCCGTCGGGACGAATGCGGTGCCCCTTCTCGACGGCGCTGCGGATGCACGTCGAGAGCTCCTCCTCGTGGCGGGGCGCGCGAACGTCCGCGCGAACGCGGTGATTCCCGGCGAAGTTGTGCCATTCCTGCATGAAGTCCGCTCCTTGGCTTCCTTGCCTAGAGGTTGATGCTGTTCGGGACGTTCGACGGCAGCAAGAAGTCGTAGCGATAGGGCCGCGTGCGCAGCTCCTTCGAGATCTCGTGCTCGACCTTCTCCAGATCGGCCTGGAACTGGAGGATGGCGGCGTCCACCTCGCCGCCTTCGTGGCCCAGCGGGTAGCCGTCGTAGTGACCGAAGCGCCCGAAGCGCCACAGGGCCTGGGTGCTGTTGACCCACTGGTCGCGACCCATCCGGATCGTCGGCAGGGTGCGCAGATAGCGCGCCCGGGTGCCATCCTCGGCGGCATCGGGGGGCGGCATGAGGTTGGTGCTCGGCGCTGCCGGGGAGAACCGGTAGTAGAAGTAGCCAGCAAAGTGCATGGCCGCGTGTCCCGGCCCGGCGATGAACAGCACCTGGGTGAGCAGGTCCTTGAGCTTCGCCCGGCTGTCCATCCGACCGTCTTCGACCAGGTCCTTCAGGGCGGCGCGGTGCGGATCCTGAAGCTCTTCGATCCAGCCCTGCAAGCGAGCGTCGTCACGAACTGCCCGATCGTCGCGGTAGTGGATGTCGACGTAGCGGCTGATGAAGCGGTGGATCGGTTTCCAGTAGCGGACCGAGTCGTCCCGGTAGGGATAGACGGCGGGAGCGTCGGTAACGCCGCGGCTCTCGATCTCGCGATCGATCTGCAGCCCGCGAAAGGTCGACGACTCGTAGCCCTGGACCGTGATCTGGCGCAGCTCCTCGAGGTTCCCCGAGTAGAACTCGAAGTAGAGCTTCGAGCGGTCGCTGAAGTACTGATAGACCGAGACGTTGGTCGTCAGCGTGAATTGCATGTGCGGGTAGAGCAGCTTGTAGACGCAGTGGCTCTCGGGCAACTGGCGCGGCGTCGCGATGCAGAACGCCTCCATCATCAAATGGCAGCGCTGGATATGACCGCAGCCGAGATGGTGGGAAGCGTCTGCGGCCTCCACGTAGAGCTTTGCCGTCTGCCAGCCCCAGTCGTCGTCGGGGTAGTAGACCGGGTTGTAGTCGCCGTCGGGCTGAGGCTGATCGATCTGTATCGCGATCGGAACCATGTCGGTCGCCCCGTAGAAGCCGGGTGCCTCGATCAGAACGGCGATCGGCGCCGCCGCGTAGCGCCCGCGCCAGCGGCTGTCCCGCGACTCGCCCGAGGGCAGCGCCCGCTGGATCAATTCGTAGTCCGCCACGAACAAGCGCCCCTCTGCGGCGGCCTTCGCGACGTCGGTGGAACCCACCCAATGATGGGGCCGATGCTCCTCGAGCCACTCCTGCACGCGATCGACGTCGAGGGGAATCTTCTTGCGGACCGCCTCGAGGTCGCGCTGTTGTTCGATCAGGATCGGGTTCCCGCCGGCGATCCGCCGGTAGCCGAAGGCCTGATCCGTGAGCGCTTCTTCCGCGAAGGTCGGAAGGTTCGGCCCGAAGAGTTCGCGGAACGCCTCGAACTTGTCGAAACGAAATGTCGCGCGCTGGACGTTCTCGCTGAGTTTCGCCAGTTGCCCCCACGCAGCGATCGCCAGGTAACGCGGCATATAGGGGGCGATCCACTCGAGCTTGTGATCCTCCCGCCGCGGCAGCTTGTCGAGCATCGCGATCGGCGCGAACAGGTTGTCCTGGGGCGCCTTGTAGCGGTACTGGCGTCTGCGCGCGTCCAGCTGCTGCTGCTCGCTCTTCGGGGTGGGGGCGAAGAAGTCGAAGATCGAAAGCGCCATGGGGCTCCCTGGGGAAGAGGCGGAACGAGACCGGGTGTGCCGAGTCGAGCTCGGAGTCCAGTGTACCGTGGTGCGTCGCCGCTTCGGGTCGTTCTGTTTCGTGGACCCACGATTCGGCGGCCGACACAAAGCAGGGACGGCCCACCGGTGCGCGGGCGGCCTCGAACGTCGTACCATGGGGGCATGGAAGACGCCCGCGACTTCACCCTCGAGCAGGGTTGCTTCACCCTGGCCATGCTCTCGTACCTGGGGACCCAGAATGCGAGCCCGGACGCGATCAACGACGTCCTCCTGCGGGTCGCGCTCGACGAGGCCCTGGAGAAGTTCGCTCCCGTTCGCGGACGCTGGGAGATGGCCTGGGGTCCCGTCACCTACACGGCGCCTTTCACACTCTTCGCCGATTCCGGGGCGTTCATCGTGCGCGACCGCTGGAAGCCCTCGCGGCTATGCGTGGTGGTCCGAGGAACCAACCCCTACTCGGCCTTCGATTGGGTGTACGGCGACATCTGGGTCGACCGGGTCGTCCCCTGGCGCTTCGGCAACCGCACCCGCGTGCCGGGTGCCGCCCTCTCCCTCTCGAGCGCCCTCGGGCTATCGATCCTCGAGAACATGCGCTGGTTCGAGTTTCCGGATCTGGGACTCGAAGCGTTTCGCGACTTCATCCGCCAGCGACTCCTGGCCCCGGCCGAGTGGACCGCGAAGCAGCTCCTCGGACCTCTGCAAGCGGAGCTCTCGGGTTGGATCGACCGCGGGCGCGGCGCGCTCGCCCGCGAGCAGACCGCACTCCTCTCCGAGCGCGATGCCCTCGCCCACGATCTCGAGCAACGTCTCGCGGCGTTCGCCCGCATCCGCAATGCGCCGAGCACGCTTCGGCTCCGCAAGCACCTCGACCACAGCCTGCGTCGCGCCCTGGGCGGGGCCGAGATCGACCTGCTGCACCTCATGGAAGGCGTCCAGCGCTTCCACTCGTTCCTCCACCCGGGCCAGAGCATCCAGGGCTTCCTCGAGCAGGAGGTGCGGCGCAGCCGCGAAACCGGTGACGGTTCCCTCGACGTCTACGTCACGGGGCACAGCAAAGGGGGCGCCCTCGCCCCGGTGGTCGCCCAGTGGCTGTCGGACACGCGCCGCACCTGGCGCAGTGGCTGGAACCGGGAGCTCGACGCGCGCATCCACTGCTACGCCTTCGCCGGCCCGACGCCGGGGAACCGCGCCTTCGCCCAGCTCTCCGACCGAACCCTCGAGGACCGCGGCCACCGCATCTCGAACCGCCACGACGTCGTCCCGCACTCGTGGGCGGTGCCCTCCCGCCACTTCGAGCCCCACCTCGACCTGCTCCAGGTTCCCGACCTCTACCGCTCGACGGACCACGTGTCGCCTCGGGCGCACAAGCTATTGAGCGGTCTCATCGACGGCATCGCGGACGACGTGGGCCCGCTGGCGTACGCGCACGTCGGCGGCGACGTGCGGCTCTTCGAGGGGAAGCTCGACGAAGACAGCCGCGACTTCTTCACCCATCTTCTGAACCAGCACACGAAGGCGTACATCCGCGAGCTCGGCCTCGAACGCTACCTGAACCTGAGCGATCTGTTCACGTTGCTCTGAGCGCCGCGTCCCAACGCTTCCGGTGACGCGTTCGCGCCAACGCCCAGACGAGCACTACCGCGCTTCCGGACGCTGCTCTGCCCGAGGGCTCCGGCAGGACGGTCAGATCGTCACTCGAGTAGCGGTCCCAGTGGTCCAGAAAGAGATCGCCGAGGTCTGCGTGCGCGCGACCCAGGTTCGACGCGCGGAGACCGAGGGCGGAAGGTGCCGCGTGGTCGCAGGGTGCCGTTCCCGACGCCGACCGCACGTAGGCACGGAGGGGCGCGTCGACACTCGGATCGGGGCCCAAGGTCGGACTGCGGACGCCCTGCCCGAAGACGGCGGCCCCCCCGAACGCGAGGACATCGGAACCGAGCGTCGTCTCGAGACAGGGGTCGATCAGCGTGGCGCCCGCCAACGTACCCAGCGTCGAGGCCCCGGCTGGGTCCGCTGACGTGCCGACCGCACCATCGATCCAGACGTTCCCCGCGACGTCGGCCACGCCGCCGAGGGTCTCGGTCGGCCCCGGACCGAGACCGACCCAGACGCGGGAGAGCACGGCGGCATCCAGATCCGTGTGGGCGTTGCCGAAGCGCGACGCTGTCTCCGAGAGGAACACCGAATCCGTGATTTCGAGCGTGCGTGTCCGCCAGGCCGCCACCCCGACTTGATCGACGATGCGGGACGGCTGGTTCGCGAGGTGCAGAAAACTCCGCGCGTAGTCGGTGGTGCCCCACAATCGCGTTCCGGCCACCTGTCCCACATTCCCGACCACGACGCAGGCTTCGCAATGCCCCACCACGCCGAACGGGGACGCACTGTGTTGCCCACCGATCAGGAACACCGCCGCGTCCAGCACGCGGTTGGCGTAGCCCGGCAGGTCCAACTGGAACGGCGTCGCTCCGAGGGTGACCGTCGACGGCGCAGCCGAGAACGCCGGCGATCCCTGTGCGAGTCCCGAGTAGTTCGTCCCGCTCGTCACGAAGCGCGAGAGGTAGCCGCCGTAGGCCACCTGGTTCACCGCCTCCTGGGAGCAACCGATCGCGACCACATCGGTCGCGTAGATCTTCCCGCGCGCACGCTCCTGTTCGTTCTCGTCCGCGACCAGCGCGTTGTCCCCGGTCGGCTCGAAGCACTGGGTGGTCTTCGGAACGTCGGGCAGGATGGCAAAGATGCGCGCGTCTTCGATCACGAAGGGTTGGGGCGTAGACGTGAAACCGCTCGTGTGGCCCCCGATGCCGTCGTCGGTGATGCGTACCACGAGGAGTCGGCTCGCGGCCATGCCCACCCCGTCGGAGTAGAAGCCATGCGAGCCACCCCCTCCAGCCGGGTCCGAGCTGTGGGAGTCGTGGATGAACAGCTGTTCGAACACGACGGTTTCCGAGAGGTCGAAGGTGGGGCATCCGTTCCAAGTCTGGTTCCCCAGGCCGTGCGCCACGCCCAGAATCACGCCGACGTCTCGTTCCGGGGTCGGTACACGGAAGTACCCGACGTTGCCACGGCGCATGAAGCCGGGACCGGGTGGCGTGCAGTCGTCAGCAGGCCGGAACACGACATTGCCGTTGCGGCGCAGTGTCGGGGTGACGCTGTCGTTCGCGAGCCATCCCAGGTCGAGCAGGTTGAAGCGATCGGCTTCGATCTGCCCGTCCTGGATGTCGATGAACCCCGTGCCGCCCCCTTAGATCGAGGCCATCCGGTAGAAGGAAACGGGGTCGCCGGGACGGGCGCCGTAGTGGATGTCGATCCATCCCGGTCCACTTCCGCACGCGACGCCCTCGTGGGACAACCACGGGCCCGCGACGTAGAGGCTGTCGTCCTGACTGCCGCCGGCGTCCGTGGTGCCGAGGACCTTGGCGACCTTTCCAGCGCACGCCCCGGCGCGAATCTCCACGTACTGGTCGGTCAGGTCGCCCGAAGCCTGGATGTCGAGGGCCGCGGAAGACACCTGCAGTTCGGTCACGCTGCCGTGAAAGCCCGCGGCCGCCGTCGCGCTGGCGAGATCGATCGCCGACCCGGCAGCGCCCCGCGTGCCGATGTACGGAACCC
>JBCCEW010000048.1 GCA_039030075.1 Myxococcota bacterium
ACTTCCTGAAGGACATGTCGACCTCGGAGGCGACGCGAGAAGAGGTCGAGCTCCTCGATCTGCAGCGCACCCTCGAGCGCATCAGCCAGGTTCCCCAGGCGACCATCGCGAAGATCGAGGGCTTCGCGCGCGGGGGCGGACACGAGTTCGCGCTCGCCTGCGACATGCGTTTCGCGGCGCGCGGCAAGGCGCGCTTCATGCAGATGGAGGTCGGGATGGGGATCCTGCCGTGCGGCGGCGGCGCCTCGCGCATGGCCCGTCAGACCGGCCTCGGGCGGGCGCTCGAGATCATTCTCGGCGCGCGGGACTTCGACGCCGATCAGGCGGAGGCCTACGGCACGATCAACCGCGCCCTGGATCCGGACGAGATCGGGCCGTACGTCGAGGCGCTGGCGAAGCGCATCGCGCTCTGGCCCGCTGCGTCGATCCAGGCCTGCAAGCAGACGGTGCTCGCATCGATCGATCAGCCCATCGCCGAGGCGCTCCGCGAAGAGGCCTATTGGCTCTACCAGGCGACGAGCCGCACCCCCGCGATCCGACGCTTCCAGTGGGCGAACGATCAGGGAGCCCAGTTCGAAATGAACAACCAGCGCCGCTGGGAAGAGATGGTCGTCGACATCCAGGAGGTCGAGTAGTGGAGGCGGCGGTGACGCAACCCGCTTCGGGGGTCGAATCGGCGTTTCCGACGATCAATCGCGCGTACAACCAGGTCTTCCGGCCGGGCCGGCTGAGCCTGGGGCTGGTCGTGCCCGTCGAGAGCTACCCCGCAGGTCCGATTCCCGAGATGAAGCGGCACCTCGAACGCGCGCAGCTCGCCGAAGCCCTCGGCTTCGCCGCGCTCTGGCTCCGAGACGTTCCGTTCCAGGTGCCGTCCTTCGGCGATGCCGGCCAGCTCTACGACCCCTTCGTCTACATGGGGCTCCTCGCCGGTAGGACCGACCGGATCGCCCTCGGCGCGGCGAGCATCGTGCTGCCCCTGCGCCACCCGGCGCATGTCGCGAAAGCCGCGGCGAGCGTCGATGCGCTGTCGGGGGGGCGCTTGATTCTGGGGGTCGCCTCCGGTGACCGGCCGGAAGAGTATCCGGCGATGGGAGTTCCCTTCGAGGAGCGGGGCGCGCGGTTCCGCGCCGCCTTCTCGTACCTGCGTCGCGTCGGAGACGACGCGCCGTCGTTCGAGAACGAATACGGCAGCCCCGCCGGCGGGATGGATCTGCTCCCCAAGCCCATCGGTGGGCGGCTGCCGCTGCTCATCACCGGGAGCAGCCAGCAGACGCCGGAGTGGGGCGCGCAGCATGGGGACGGCTGGATGACCTACCCACGCAGCACCGCCGCCCAGGCGCGCGTCGTCTCGGACTGGAGAGACCGGGTGACTTCGCAAGGAGGTCCGGCGAAGCCGGTGATGCAGGCGCTGTACGTCGATCTCGCCGAGGACGCCGACGCGCGACCGCAGCCGATCCACCTGGGCCTCCGCCTCGGCGCTCGTCACCTGCACGCGTATCTGCGGTCCCTCGAAGAGATCGGGGTCAACCACGTCGCGCTGAACCTCCGCTTCAACCGGGCTCCGATCGAGACGACGCTGCAGCGTCTGTCGGACGCCGTACTGCCGGACTTCTCCGGCTGAGGAAGATCGATGCAGAAGACGATTCTGATCACGGGCGCCACCGACGGGATCGGCCTGGAGACGGCGAAGTCCCTGGTCTCCCAGGGGCACCACGTTCTGTTGCACGGGAGGAGTGCGAAGAAGCTCGAGCGCGTGGCGGCCCAGCTCGCGTCGCTGTCCGCGGGCGGGCACCTCGAGCGCTATGTGGCGGATCTGTCCGCGATGAGCGAGGTCGATGCATTGGCAGACGCCGTGGCCCAGGAGCACGAGCGCCTCGATGTGTTGATCAACAACGCGGGCGTCTTCGGTGTGGCCGATCCGATCACGCAGAGCGGGATCGACGTCCGCTTCGTGGTGAACACGATCGCGCCGTACCGGCTGGCACAGCGGCTGCTTCCCTTGCTCGATGCTTCCGCACGCGTCGTCAACCTCTCCTCGGCAGCGCAGGCTCCCGTGGACCTGCGCGCGTTCGCCGGTGACATCTCGCTCTCCGACAGCGCGGCCTACGCGCAGAGCAAACTCGCGTTGACGATGTGGTCGCGCGGCCTGGCGCTCGCACTCGGTGATGGGGGGCCGGCGGTGATCGCCGTCAATCCCGGTTCCCTGCTGGCGAGCAAGATGGTCAAGGAGGCCTACGGGGTGGACGGCTCGGACCTCCGGATCGGGGCCGAGATCCTGTGCCGGGCGGGTCTGGCGGAGGAGTTCGCAGCGGCCTCGGGCCGCTACTTCGACAACGACTCGGGTCGCTTCGCGTCCCCGCACCCCGACGCGCTGGACGCGCAGAAGATCCAGGCAGTGATGCAGGCGATCGAGGACGTTCTGGCGAGCGGCCGCTGCTGACCCGGGTCGCCCGGTCTATCCTGCGGGAAAGCGCAGGAGGCCCCCCGTGTCCCAGAGTCCCTTCGACCCCGAATACCAGTCCGTGGCTCGGTTCCTTCCGCGTGGCATCGCGCGCTCGTGGAACCTGTGGCTCATCCGCGCGCTCGGGGGCCTCGCGGGGTTGGGCGCCGACCCGGACGATGTCGAGGTCGTAGAAACGGGGGCGGGCAGCGTTCGCGTCCACCGCCCGAAGGGGCGCAGCGGTGAGGCCTCGCCCGCGGTGCTGTGGCTCCACGGCGGCGGTTTCTTGATCGGGTCGCCGAAGCAGGACGACGCCCTGTGCCGCCAGATCGCCGATGAACTCGGCGCGGTGGTGGTGGCGCCGGTCTACCGGTTGGCGCCGGAGCACGCGTTTCCGGCCGCGCTCGACGATGCCTATGCGGCGCTCGCCTGGTTGGCGAAGCGCGACGACGTCGACGCGTCGCGGATCGCCGTGGCCGGCGCGAGCGCAGGCGGTGGGCTCGCCGCGCAGGTGGCGCTTCGTGCCAGGGAGGAGGGCGAGATTCGCCTGGCCGCCCAGATCCTGGTGTACCCGATGCTCGACGATCGCACGGTGCTCCGCACCGACCTCGACGAGAGCGGCTTCCGACTCTGGGACAACCAGTCGAACCGCATCGGTTGGTCGTCCTACCTGGGCCACGCGGCGGGCGCGGATTCGGCCAGCCCGATCGCCGTCCCGGCGCGCAACGAGGATCTCGGCGGACTACCGCCCGCCTGGATCGGTGTGGGAGCCCTCGATCTCTTTTGCGACGAAGACGTGGCCTATGCCGAACGGCTCCAGGCCGCCGGCGTTCCGTGCGAGACCCTCGTGATCGACGGGGTCTTTCACGGTTTCGACGGGATCGTGCAGGACTCGGCGGCGACGAAGCGGTTCCGGGAATCGATGTTCGCGGCCCTGCGCGCGTCGCTCCGGCCGGCGGGCTAGCCCCGACCGGACTCGGAACGAAACCGAGCGCTTCTCACGAAGCGCTCGGGTGCAAGGCCGCGCCGAGGGCCTCGCCGAACACGCGCATGGCCTGGGCCGCGGCGCGCGGGTCGATCGGATCGGCGCCGTGGTAGCAGCCCGGTGCGTTGTAGAGCTCGACCGGAATGCCGGCTTCCATCAGACGCAGGGCGTAGACGATGCCCTCGTCGCGCAGAGGGTCGAGGCCGTTCGTCTGCACGAGCGCCGGGGGCAGGCCTGACAAGTCTTCCGCGCGGGCCGGAGACGCATAGGGCGACGTGTTCGAGCGATCGTAGTCCTCGCCCAGGTAGTGGAGCCACATTCCCTCGTTGCCGTCGGCGTTGAAGCCGGGGCCGCCTCGGCTCTGCTCATGGGATGCCGTCCGCAGCTGGTCGTCGATCACCGGGATCAGCAGGGCCTGCAGGGCGATCTTCGGGCCCTTGCGATCGCGCGCCATCAGCGCGACCGCCGCGGTGAGTGCACCGCCCGCGCTGCCCCCCGCCACGACGAGGCGGTCCAGATCGATCTGGAGCTCGGCCGCGTGGGCCGCCGTCCAGAGCAGGGCGGCGTAGCAGTCCTCGACGCCGGCGGGGAAGCGATGCTCGGGCGCGAGTCGGTAGTCGACGGCAACCACGACGCAGCGGTGTTGCAGCGCCCAGCCCACGTCCATCAGCTCGAAGGTGTCGGGGTGAGCGAAGACGAAGGCGCCCCCGTGGAGGCTCAGGATGGCGGGCAGCGTGCCGGTCTCGTTCTTTGGGCGGTAGACGAGGACGCGCACGTCGGGGGCACCGTCGGGCCCCGGGACGAAGCGCTCTTCGACGCTCACCTGCGCCTTGAGTTCGGGCGGAGCGACCAGGGGGAGGAGGTCGTTGTCGGTGTCGATGTCGTGACCGCCGCGCGGCGGGATGGGCAATAGATCGTCGGCTCGAGCCAAGGGGGCCTCCGTTCGGCGTCATCGGATTTCGCCGGCAAGGTGTAACCCAGATCGAATCGCGGTGAAGGTCAGGGGCGCATTCCCGTCGTGGCTTCCATTCAACGTCGTGGCTTCCATTCAAGGTGGGAAGAGGGATAGATTGGTCGCTCCCGAGGAGCCCCGACACCGATGGACGTCCTGCGCACACCCGAAGACCGCTTCGCCGACCTCGAGGACTATCCCTTCGCGCCGAACCACCACGCGTTCGAGGGCGTGCGCATGCACTACGTGGACGAGGGTCCCCGCGACGGTCCCGTCGTGTTGATGGCCCACGGAATGCCGACCTGGTCCTACCTGTACCGGCGGATGATTCCGCCGCTGGTGCGCGCCGGGTATCGCTGCGTCGCTCCGGACATGATCGGCTTCGGCAAGAGCGACAAGGTGTTGGACGACGGGTGGTACTCGATCGAGCGCCACTGTCGGTCCTTGCGCTCTCTCGTCGAGGCCCTCGATCTGCAGCGCGTTTCGCTGATCGTCCAGGATTGGGGCGGCCCGCTCGGGCTCTACCAGCCAGCGCACATGCCCGAGCGCTTCGAGCGCCTCTTCGTCCTCAACACCTGGCTCGAGAACCCCGAGTTCGAGTTCTCACTCTTCGCGCGGGTGTGGAACGCGGTATGGCATCCCCACGACACGACGGGCGGCCCGCGCACGCGAGATCCGAACCTGCTGCGTCGCGCCTTCGTCCAGGTCGCCCGGCGCCTGTTCGTTCGCTTCGCGCTCAAGGGCGATCCTCAGCCCTGCGGCGCCGTCGCCGAGCTGATCATGATGGCCGACTACCCGGGTGCGAAACCCGATCTGGGGCCGAAGCTCTATGCGGCCTACGAGGCGCCTTTCCCCGACGACAAGTCGAAGGCGGGTGCACGCCGGTTTCCCCTGTCGCTGCCCTTCTGGAACCCGGCCAGTGGGGATGCGGAGGGCCAGCGGCGCAACTGGGAAACCCTGCTCGGTTGGAAGAAGCCCGTGCACTTCATCTGGGGCCTCAAGGACACGAACTTCAACCAGCCGTGGCTGGAGCGATGGGCGGCCCACTATCCGCAAGCGACCATCGATCGCATCGCGGACGGGGGGCACTTCCTCCAGGAAACCCACGGACCCCAGCTGGCGCAGCGGATGCTCGAAAGGATCGCGGAGGAGGCGGCGTGAGCGACGAACTCGATCTGCAGACGATTCGCGATCGGCTCCTGGAGTTCGCCCGGAACGCCGGGTGCAACGCGGTGGGCGTGTGCAACCAGGAGGGCCTGGAGGGCGGACCGCCGTCGACCGACCTGACGCGGCAGCTCGACGGTGCGCGCGCGGCGATCGTCGTCTCCTACCCGGTCGACGAAGCGAAGCTCGAGCTCTACATGGGCAAGATCGATCACACGCCCTACCAAGAGGACTACATCCGTTCGAACAACATCATCCAGGGCCTGATGGCCGAGATGACGAATCAACTCCGCAAGTTCGGCTACGAGGCCGAGGTGGTCTTCGCCGGGAACACCCCAGCCGACGGCACGCGCGACGACGTGATGCCCCGCAACGAGCGCCAACGGAAGGCGGCGGAGCGCCACCCGGCGAAGGCCAGCGACCAGATGCTGGGTTCGATTCCGCTGATCTCCCAGCGCATGCTGGCGGCTGCGTCGGGCGTCGGCTTCTTCGGCATGTCGGGGAACATCCTCACGCTGAGCCACGGCGCGGCCATCTCGCTCGGGGCGGTGGTGACCACGGCGGATCTGCCCCCGACCCCCGTGCTGCCGCCCGAATCGAACTACTGCGACGAGTGCAACTGGTGCGGGAACGTGTGCCCGACGAGCTTCATGAGCCGCACCGACTTCACGAAGGTGAAGATGGGCGAGCACGATCACCACAAGTACTCGACCCGCGAGCACCACATGCGCTGCGCGGCGCACATGACGGGCATGGCCGGGATCTCGGATAACGAGAAGTACGGCTCGTGGGGGCCCAGTCGAAAGCAGCTTCCGAAGGATGACGATCAGTTGCTCCCCGCGATGTTGGGCATGGCGGGAGACGCGATGCAGCGGCCCCAGGTTCCCGGCGGGTTCTACGACCCGCAGAGGGGAACGCGGACGAACATCATGTGCAGCGCCTGCAACCTGGTCTGCCACCCGGAGAAGAAGGTGCGCGCGAAGCGGATGAAGATGTGGCTCCAGGGAGGCGTCAGCGTTCAGCGCGACGACGGCTCGATCGAGACGATGCCTCTGGACGACGCGCGGGCATACCTCGACGCGATGCCTCCCGAGAAGCGCGCGCTCTACGAGGACGTCGATCCCGACGGAGAGTGAGCCCGCGGCGGCGGCAACCGAGCTACTGGATCGCTCCTTGGATCACCAGCTCCGTGATCGCGTCGTCATCCAGGCCGAGAAGCTCCGAGAGGATCCGGTTGTTGTCCTGGCCCAGGGTGGGGCAGGGCCGCGGCTCTGCTGGCGTTGCCGAGAATCGCACGCGCGCGTTCTCGTAGGGGACCGGTCCGCAGTCGCCGTACGCGAGCGGGACGAAGTGGCCGCGCGCCTCCAGCTGGGGATCTTCGAAGGCATCCCGGGATTCGCAGACCCGATGGGCGGGCACTCCGGCCGCGACCAGCTGGGCCTCGAGGACGTCGCGCTTCTGGCCGGCCGTCCAAGAGGCCAGCGCCGTATCGAGCTCGTCCGCATGATCCAGGCGGGCTTCGGCGGTCGCGAAGCGGCCGTCCTCGGACCAGCCGAGGCTCGCCACGCGATCGAGGGCCGCGAAGCTGTCCTCGTCGGGCGCCGCAATCGCGATCCACTGGTCTTCGCCCGCCGTGGGATAGACACCCGAAGGGCCGTAGTGGGGATGGGCGTTTCCGCGGGCACCCAGGACGCGACCGTTCGCGGTGTAGTCGAGCAGTGCCGCACCGAGGAAGTGCATCGATGCCTCGGCCTGGGAGAGGTCGATGTGCTGGCCCACTCCCGTGCGTCGCGCATGATCGACGGCCGCGAGGAGCGTCGGGACCGCAAAGCGGGGCGAGACGTAGTCGGTGTAGGCGACGTAGGGTGCGCACGGGCGCTCGCCGGGCCAGCCGGTCACGAAGCCGAAGCCGGCGATCGACGAGCCCATCGTCCCGTAGCCCGCGAGCATGCGGTGGGGCCCGGTGTGGCCCATCAGCGAGCTCGAGAGCATGACGAGCGACGGCTTGCGCGCGCCGAGCACCGACCAGTCGAGATCCCAACCTTTCATCGCCCGGGGAGAGAAGTTCTCGACGACGACGTCCGCCCAGTCGACCAGAGAGAGCACCAAGTCGCGGGCGCCGGGGGCCTTCATGTCGAGGCCGAGGCTCCGCTTGCCGAGGTTGATGCTCGAGAAGTTGGCGGACCGGTTCGGGCCCGTGGTGTCGTCCTTCCAGGGCTGCATGGCGCGCAGGGAGTCTGGAGCGGTCGGGCTCTCGACCTTGATCACGGTCGCGCCGAAGTCGGCGAGCTGGCGGGTGATCGCTGGCCCCGCGTACACCCAGGTGAAGTCGAGCACCTTGAGACCGTCGAGGGGGCGACTGCGCTCGCCGTTCGCGCGCTCTGTGCTGGCCAACGAGGCGGGGCCGCTCGGCGCCCGCTCGCGTTCTTCCGGGCGCATTTCGCCCAGTCGAGGCGCCGGTGTATTCGTCACGAGAGGGGTCGCACTCAGGCGCGCGAACGCGCCCGGGTGGGGGACTTCGCGATCCATGCCCGGTTGCCGAATCGGCACCCAGAACTCCCGTGCCCGGAGCTGTACCGAATCGACGAGGTCGCGGAAGTCGTTCATCGGGACGATCAGCAGGTTCCGCTCGAAGGCTGCTTCGAGGATCTCGGCTTTCGTCTTCGAGCGCGTGAAACGTTCGATCGCGGCAAGGACCGCCTCGTGGGCCTCGACCGTCGTCTCGCCGCCCATCATCTTGGCGGCGTAGCGCACCCAGTCTTCGTTCCGGATGGCGTCGGTCGCGAAGCCCTCTTCGTCCATCCAGGCGAAGAACCGGGCCGTCGCATGTCCGATCGGCTCCCCGAAGAGGAAGGTGAAGTTCATGTAGCCGTCTGCGCACGCATAGACGAAGCGGACGCGGTAGTCGCCGAGCATCACGCCGCCCCCGGTGCGCCGGAGCGGAGTGGCGTTCCATCCGAAGGAGAGCACGCCGGACTGGTTGGCCTGCATGTAGGAGACCTGGGCCGACACATCGAGTTGCTGGCCGCGCCCGGACCTCCGCCGCTCCTCGAGCGCGATCACGATCGCCGACGCGGCGTCTCCGGCGGCGTGGTAGAACGCTTGAGGGACGCTCGGCACGATCGGCGCGCGGTCGGCATCGCCGGTCATGAAGTGGGTGACCGAGGAGGCTGTCGCGGTGAGGTCGGTGGCCGGCCAATCGGACTTCGGGCCGATGCTCCCGTAGGCGCTGATCGAGCAGACGACGAGACCCGGAGCCGTGTCGTTGAGGGCGTTCGGGGAGAAGGCAGGGCCCAGATCGCCGCGGGACCCGTCTGCGATCCAGACGTCGGCGCCGCGGGCGAGCTCCAGGAGCTCCATCCGCCCGGCTTCCGTGCCGAGATCGAGGATGAGGGAGCGTTTGCCGCGATGGTGCGCCCAGAACTCGAGGCTGCGTTCCGGGTCCGGGAGGTCTTCGGCAAAGGGACCCCGCCGCCGCGACGCCAAACCGCCCGGCGGCTCGATGAGGATCACCTCGGCGCCGAGCTGGGCGAGGATCTGTCCGGCGAGCCCAGTGCCGCCATCGGTCAGATCGAGCACGCGGAGGTGGGAGAGCATGAGAGTGGCTCCGTCGCTTCGCGCGCCGCGCGGGTCTTCGGGAGGCCGAGGCGAGGCTCGACGAGTATGCTGCGCAGACACGGTGTCCCACGACGGTGACACCGACGGCGCTCACACCGTGAGAGCAGTGTCTGCCGCTAGGCGCAGCTGCGTCAAGCGCAACGGAACGGCGAGGAGATTCCCATGATCACGCTCTATCAGTTCGCGACGTCCCCCCTGTGCGAGAAGGTGCGTCGCATCTTGAACTACAAGGGGCTCCCCTTCGAGATCCACGAAGTGCCGCGCGCCAAGGCAGCCGAGTACGCACACGTCAGTCCGACCGGGAAATTCCCCGCGATCGAAGACGACGGAACCGCCGTGTGGGACTCGACGGACATCGCCCACCACCTGGAAGCGAAGGGCGGCGACCGACTGCTCGTGCCCGCGGATCCGCGCGAAGCCGCCATGGTCCACGTGCTCGAAGACTGGGCCGACGAGAGCCTGTACTTCTACGAGATCACGATGCGGGTGGCCTGGGAACACAACGCATCGCGCGTGGCGGAAGAGTTCGCGGCGACGATGCCCGGCATGACGGCCGAGGCGGTGCTGCCGCTGGTCACGAAGGCGGCCCAGGAGCTCACGAGCAAGCAGGGCCTCGGTCGCAAGCCCCAAGACCAGGTGGTGCGGGACGTCGAGCGCCACATCGCCGCGTTGGAAGGACTGCTCGGCGGCGGCGATTGGCTCGTCGGAAACACCGTGTCTCTCGCGGACATCGCGGTGCTGGTCGAGCTGAACGCCCTCGAGTACGCGCAGGAGGCGGCGGAGCGGCTCACTGCCAGCGTGCCCGTCGCCGCCTGGCGCAAGCGCACGAGCGAGATCGCCCCCGACTAGGCTGCGACCCGAAGCGTCAGCCCCGATGCTTCGGGGGCGGCCTCAGGGCGGTCAAGCTCGAGATCGCCATGAGTTCTCCCGACCGCGCGAACAGGCGCATCGATCCATGGAACACCTCGGCGCCGATGTGGGCGATGGACATGTCGGCGAGGATCCAGTCGGTTTCCCGTGGCGCGACCACCCGCAGCGTGTTGTCGAAGCCAACGCTCCCGCGGGTATCGGGATGGGCACCGGCCAGGAAGTCTCCGAGGATGGCGAGCGTTCCCGCACTCGTACCGTGACCGGCGAGGAATCGGAACCAGACCGCCTCGCGACCCGGTTCGTCGCGGTGGGCGCGGCGCCTCTCGAGTTGGGACATCAGTCCGCCATCGTCGGGTGTCTCGAGCCGTGGGCATTCAGCCGAGTCCGGGACGCTCGGGACCGCGCAGAAAGAGACCCCGGCGGATGGGTCCGCTTCTCCGAGCGCGCCCGCGGCGACGAGGATCGTCTCGTCACCGTGGAGCAGCGTCGCCCGCATCCGAGTGGCTCTGCGCCCCCGGCCGAGGACCTCCACGCGGATCTCGAAATCCCTCTCGGTGGGCGCCGGCGCGAGAAACTGGGAGGTCGCCCAGAAGAGTGACTTCCCGGTTTCCTGCTCCATCGCCTCGATCGCTGCGGCCGTGGTCACCCCGCCCATCGGTGCCCTGCGACCCGGAATCCCGACGCAAGCGGCTTCCGATGCGCGGAGGCGATAGCGCGCGTCGCCGATCGACTCCGGAACCCAGAAACGCTCGTTCGGCGGCACTCGTTGCTACTTGATCATGCCCGCGATCATCCGGTCGTAGACCCCGTCGCCGAACCATTTCCGCACGGCGATGGTCGTACCTGCCATGTTCCCTGCGACATACCGGGTCTTCGGCTTCTTCGCCGAAGCCGCCTGCAGGATCACCTTCGTGACCACCGAGGGTTCGGAGCCGCCCATCCCTTCGACGAGCTTGATGAACTTGTCGACCATCGGCCGGTACGCACTGTTGCCCGTGCGTTCGACGAACTTGCTGAACGCGACGTCGTTGAACTCGGTGTTGATCGTGCCCGGTTCGATGATGACGACCTTGATACCGAACTGGGCGGTTTCCATGCGGAGGCTGTCGCTCCAGCCTTCCAGGGCGTGCTTCGACGCGATGTACCAACCGCACAGGGGAAGGGGGACACGACCGCCCGCAGAAGAGATGTTGATGACGCGTCCCTCGCCCTTCTCGCGCATGTACGGCAAGGCCAGCTGGGTCAGGTGTCCCAGGCCAAAAAGGTTGACGTCGAAGATGGCGCGCGCGTCCTCCTGCGACATGTCCTCGATCGAGCCCTGGTCGGCATAGCCCGCATTGTTGATGAGGATGTCGATCCCGCCGCGCTCTCGCGAGATCTGATCGACGACCGCTTGGACGTCTTCCTCCCGCGTGATGTCCATCTTCAGGGTCGTCGCACCGAGCGACTTGAGGTCGTCCATGGCGCCGAGCCGGCGTGCCGCCGCGTAGACGGTGTAGCCTGCATCGATCAAGGCCTTGGCGGCATCCTTTCCGATTCCAGCGGACGCTCCGGTGATCAAGACGGTCTGGTTCGTGCTCACGAGGTGACTCCTTCGTTGGGTTCCAGGATCTCCTGGAGAATGGGCATCGCGATGTCGCGGTCTGCGGCGATGTCGCGACAAATGCCGAGGTCTTTCTGCGGCATCGCGGGAAGCGGAATGCGCGACGGTGGGAAGCGAAACTGCTCCGACACGACGCTGCGCCCGCTCGATTGGTTGAGGATCGACATGAAGTGATCG
>JBCCEW010000049.1 GCA_039030075.1 Myxococcota bacterium
ATTCGCGCGCCGATGCAGGGTTCGCGTGGGCGCGGACCGGTGCTCCGGCGATCTGCGCCGGGCGTGCTAGTTTTCGGCCGCCCGCGCTCCCATCGTCTAGCGGTTTAGGACGCAGCCCTCTCAAGGCTGAGACACGGGTTCGATTCCCGTTGGGAGCGCCACGCCACCCCACCTGGGCACCCCGCGTTCCTCCGGAGCAGATCTCCGTTCCCCGCCGCGTGAGCGACGTTTGCGGCTGCACGGCCCGATCGGGTCGTCATTCGAGCCGCGCAGCCAGCTTCGCCGGGAACGGGCAGCCAAGGAAGGACAGCGCGTGGCCGAGTTCGTGTTTGCCTGGATGGACTGTGAGTTCGGGGGGCTCGACCCAGAGCGTCACGACATCACCGAGGTCGCGGTCATCCTCACCGACTACCGGCTCGCCGAGCTGGGTTCCGGCGAGTGGAAGATTGCAGCCCGGGCGGACCGGATCAGCGCCGAGGCGGCGGCCATCAGCGGCTACACCGCGGAAGCCTGGGAAGGCGCACCCCATCTGCGCGAGGTGCTCGCGGCCATCGACGAGCTGCTCCCCGACGACAAGACCGTGGTCCCCGCTGGCCAGAACGTCCGCATGGACGTCCAGTTCCTGGAGCGGGCGTATCGCAACTGCGACCACCCCTACCCCTTCGACTACCACGTGATCGACCTGGCCAGCCTCTTCTATGGCTGGTCACTGGTCGCGGGCGAGCCGGTCGCCGCGCTCTCACTGCGACAGGCTGCCGTCACCGCGGGCCTGATCGAGGGCTCGGTTCCGCACCGCGCCATGGCGGACGCGCGCCTCACCCTCGAGACGTTCCGTCACTATGTCGATCGGCTCATGCTGCGGCCGCCGAGCGACCAACCGACTCCCACCGTCACGCCCTAGGCAAGCGCTCCGGCAAGGGGGCGGTGGTCAGTGGCGGTCCGAGTCCGGGCCGTACCGATCTTGCACGAGCGCCCACAGCCGCTCCCGCAGCCGTTCCTTGAACTTCGGGTCCGCCGAGGACTCGAACAGGTCGGCTTCCAGGAATTCGCGGAGTTCCTCGATCGAAACGTCCGCGAGAACTTCTTCGTCCACCATTGCAGCCATCGATTCAGCGTGTTCCTGATTCCAGTCTTTCTGAGTGGGCCCGGAGCTGGATGCTCCCAGGCGCCACCATCGCGAGCTACGCGCGCGTTTCACCCCGTCCCCCTCCGGACGGCCCGAGTGGTCAGTTCGGGCCTGCCCGATCCGCGTCCACCGCTTCGACGATCAGGCGCTTCACGCGGTAGAGGCTGGAGCGTACCGCGTCGTTGGAGCGACTCATGCGTTTTGCGATGTCTTGAATCGGAAGATTCTCGAAATGTCGCAAGGCAAAGACCTCGGCCTGCCAGGACGAGATCGAACCCAGGCTCTCCTCGACAGCCTGGGCACAGCGTTGGAAATGCACGTGCTCCTCAGGGGTGCACGCGTCGAAAGTGTGGGCGTTTCGCACGAGCTCTTCTTCCGCGCGCTCGATGCGGTTCTCCCGCGCCTTGGAGCGGCGCAGGTGATTGTTCACGTTGTTCTTCGCGATCCCGTAGATCCACGAGAGCAGCGCCGAGCGCCCGGCGAAGGCCTCGACGGACCGGAAGACGGCGAGGAAGGTCTCTTGCGTGACCTCCTCCGCATCCGCGCGGTTGCGCATGCGGGCGTAGGCGAAGTGGTAGACACGGTCGAAGTAGCGCTCGTAGAGCACCGTGAAGGCGGACTCGTCGCCGGCGCGAATGGCTTCGAGAAGCTCGGCGTCCGAGGGCGAAGGGGTCGCCCGGGAGCGCGAGAGCGCCGGATTCGGGACAGAGGTGTCGGGGTCCGCGTGAGCAGATGCAGCGTGGGGCCGGGGCAACGGAGAGTCCTCACGTTGTCCTTCCCAGGCCGCAGCGACGCGTGAACGTCGCTACAACAAGAATGTGGCCTTTCGTCTGATTCGGTGGCAAAAAAACCGTGTCATGGGAGGTACACCCAGGGGGACCGCGTTCCCGGTGGCGGACGGAACCCTCCCGGGATCACCGCGTCAGGCGCGCGGTGGGCCGGGCCGGGTCGGCCGCAGAAAGTCCGGGGCGAATCGGACCTGAGTGGCACTAAGCAATCAGGGATTCGAGACCGGGAGCACTCTGGGCCAGGGCACGGCGCATCCGATAGAGGTTGGCCTTCACGGCATCCTCGGACTTGCCGAGCGCGCGGGCGATCGTCCGGATGGACTGACGCCGCAGGTGCTTCAGGTGGAAGATCCGACGCTGCAACGGCGTCAGGTCGTTCTGGATGGCGTGCTCGCAGATCGCGAGCATGCGTCGCGCCTCGACCACCTGATCGGTGGGGGCCCAGCGACCCGCGATCTCACGCGCCTCGGGCGCGTCGAGCGACTCGATGCGCGGGCGGACCTTGCGGAAGCGCCGGTTCACCGTGTTGCGCGTGATCCCGAAGATCCAGACGATCAGCGGCGCGGTGCCCTGATAGCTGTCGAGCACGTTGAAGACGGTGAAGAAGACTTCCTGGGCGACATCCTCGGCTTCACCGGGATCTCCCAGGCGCTTCAGCGCGAAGCGGTAGACGCGCGGGTAGTACGCGTCATAGAGCTGTTCGAAGTGCTCGCGACTGCCACTGAGGATGTGGCGAACGAGCTCGGCATCACTGGACCAGGGGGTGTTCGACTGCGCCAAGACGCTTCTCCTGCGTCTTCACGCGCCAAGGCCGTGGAATGGGGGGAAGAGCCGATCGGACTATGGCGGGGTTGCTCCGGCTGAGGGGCCGGGGCGAGAGGGATCACCAGATCCCGATCGGTGGTGCAGGCTCTTCGGGTCCTCCGTACGACACTTGCGCGAGAGACGGATGGGCTTTTCAAGAGTGGTGGACGACGGCGTCCGCTGCGAAGTCAATGCAGCGTCCGTGCCATCCGTCACCCGATGCGCAAATCGAATGCCCAAGTCACCGGTTTGATGGAGCAAAGGGCGCTTGTGGCGAAAACGTGAAAAGCCCTTCTCTCCCGGGGGGTGTGGGAAATCTCGTTCCCTTTGTGTGGACACCGGTTCTCACCGGTGCGCTCACAGCTTGCCCGGCAGGATCCACCAGATGCCGTCGGCGCGCTCCCAGCGGTCGGTGCGCACGATCTCTCGCGCGCCCGGACGCAGCGGACGCCCGTCGTCGCCGTGGAAGCGGACCAGCACCTTCGCCGTCTCCGAGTCCTCGAACAGGAACTCGAGCACCTCGATCCGCGTGGGGCGGCTCTTCTCGAAGTCGGCCAGGGCCAGATCCTCGGCGAGGTCGGCGTAGTAGTCGAAGAACAGATCCAGCGACCGGAAGTGGTCGCGCATGATGAAGTCGTTGTAGGTCTCGAGGGTGTTGAAGCGGCGGTAGGCCAGCCGGAGATAGAACCCCTCGGCCCGGCGCCGCAGCGACAGCACGCGCTCGGAGTCCACCGCAGTCGCCCCGGACTCGGGCGCCGCGATCGGCGGCGGCGCCCCGGCGCAGGCCGCCGACAAGGCGAGCACCATTGCCCAGAGCACCGGCGCGCCTCGGCGCCGGACGCTCACGCGCGCTCCGCGAGTGCCGCCTGGGCCGCGGCCAGCCGCGCGATCGGCACCCGGAAGGGCGAGCACGACACATAGTCCAGGCCCGCGCGGTGGCAGAAGGCGACGCTCTTCGGATCGCCCCCGTGCTCGCCGCACAGCCCGAGCTTCAGACGCGGCCGCGTGCGACGGCCCCGCTCGATCGCCATCTCGACGAGCACGCCGATGCCGTCCTCGTCGATCGAGGTGAACGGATCGTCTGCGAGCACGCCGCCTTCGAGATAGGTGGGCAGGAAGCGCTGGGCGTCGTCGCGGGAGAGCGCGTAGGTCATCTGGGTCAGGTCGTTGGTGCCGAAGGAGAAGAAGTCGGCCGACTCGGCGATGCGATCCGCGGTGAGCGCCGCGCGCGGCACCTCGATCATGGTGCCGACCTTCACCGGCACCCGGGCACCGACGAGGATGCTGCGCACCTCGTCCTCGACCAGTGCGCGCAGGCGCGATAGCTCGGTCGCGTGGGACACCAGCGGGATCATGATCTCGGGAGTGAGCTTACCCCCGGCTTCGGCCACCTGACGGGCGGCTCCGGCGATCGCCCGGGCCTGCATCTGGTAGATCTCGGGAAAGGTCATGCCGAGCCGACAGCCCCGGTGCCCGAGCATCGGGTTGAACTCGCGCAGGCCGTCGATCTTCGCGCGGACTTCGGCCACGTCGGTGCCCAGCGCACGGGCCAGCTCGCGGATCTCTGCCTCACTGTGAGGGAGGAACTCGTGGAGCGGAGGGTCGAGCAGGCGGATCGTGACCGGCATCCCGGCCATCGCCTCGAAGATCCCGACGAAGTCCGCGTGCTGAACCGGCTGCAGCTTCTCGAGCGCGCGGGCGCGGTCCTCGCCGTCGGAGGCCAGGATCAGCTGGCGCACCACCAGGATCCGGGCGGGCTCGAAGAACATGTGCTCGGTGCGGCAGAGCCCGATGCCCTCGGCTCCGAACTCACGGGCGACCTCGGCGTCCTGGGGCGTGTCGGCGTTGGTGCGCACGCGCAGCCGCCGGAACCGATCGGCCCACTGCATCAGCTCGTCGAAGGCGCCGCCGAGCTGGGGCCTCACAGTCGGCAGTCGGCCCGCCATCACCTCGCCGCTGCCGCCATCCAGGGTCAGCGCGTCGCCTTCGCGAAACAGCCGATCGCCCAGGCGGATCTGGCCCTCGACCTCGTCGACCTGGAGCGACGAGCAGCCGACCACGCAGCTCTTGCCCATCCCCCGCGCCACGACGGCCGCGTGGGACGTCATCCCGCCCCGCGAGGTGAGAATGCCCTCGGCCGCGTGCATCCCGTGGATGTCGTCCGGCGACGTCTCGTTGCGCACCAGGATGACCTTGTCGCCCGCGCGGGCACGTGCCTCCGCCGCGTCGGCGGACAGGGCGATCACGCCGACCGCGGCGCCGGGCGACGCGGGAAGACCCCGCGCGATCGGCTCGCGGGGCGCACTCGGGTCGAGGGTCGGGTGCAGCAGGTTGTGCAGGGTCTCCGGATCGACCCGGGCCACCGCCTCTTCGCGCTTGATGCGGCGCTCCTTCGCGAGATCCACCGCGATTCGGACGGCCGCGGGTGCGGTGCGCTTGCCGTTGCGCGTCTGCAGGAGCCAGAGGCGGCCACGCTGGATCGTGAACTCGATGTCCTGCATGTCGCGGTAGTGCCGCTCCAGGCGGCCCGCGATCTTCACGAGTTCGCGGTACGCCCGCGGCATCTCTTCTTCGAGGGTCGGCAGGTGCTCGGTTCCGGCGACGCGCCCCTCGGCGTTGATCGGTCCGGGAGTGCGGATCCCGGCCACCACGTCCTCGCCCTGGGCGTTCTTCAGGTACTCGCCGTAGAAGATCTTCTTGCCATCGTTGGGGTCACGCGTGAACGCGACGCCGGTGGCGCAGTCGTCGCCCATGTTCCCGAACACCATGGCCTGGACGTTGACGGCGGTGCCGAGATCATCGGCGATCCCGTTCAAGCGCCGGTAACGCACCGCCCGCTCGTTGTGCCAGGAGCGGAACACGGCCTCGACCGCCCCCCACAGCTGGGTCTCGGGCGACTCCGGGAACGGCGCCCCGGTGTGCTGGGCCACGATCTCCTTGAACTCGTCGACCAGGCCACGGAGGTCGGCGGCGGAGAGGTCGGCATCGAGCGCCACCCCGGCCGCGTCGCGGCTCGCCTCGAGGCAGCTCTCGAATCGCTCGTGGGGAACGCCGAGCACCACGTCGCCGTACATCTGCACGAAGCGGCGATAGCTGTCGTAGGCGAAGCGCTCACCGGCCTGCGCGGCGAGCCCCTTCACGGTGGCCTCGCAGAGCCCGAGGTTGAGCACCGTGTCCATCATGCCCGGCATCGAGACCGGGGCCCCGGAGCGCACCGACACGAGCAGCGGCTGCTCGGCGTCACCGAAGCGCGCCCCCACGACGCGCTCGACCTTGGCGAGGGCCTTGCGCACCTGGGCGGCGACTTCGCGGGGCAGCCGCCCGCCGGACGGGCCGAAGCGGTGGGCCACGGGGGTCGCCACCGTGAAGCCCGGCGGGACCGGAATCCCCAAGCGGGTCATCTCGGCGAGGTTTGCGCCCTTGCCACCCAGCAAAGCGCGCTGCTCGGCGCGGCCGTCGGCGCGTCCGTCCCCGAAGAAATAGACGAGTCGCTTCGGTGCCGTCGTCTTCTTGGGGCTCGTCTTCCGGGCGCTCGACTTCGCGGCCGGGCGCTTCGCCCGGGTCGCGCGCTTCTTCGCCGGTCGCTGGCTCTTGCGCACCGTCACGCGGACAGCTGGTCGTCGAGGTAGCGCGCCACACCGTCGAGCGGAATGCGCTCCTGGCTCATCGTGTCGCGCTCGCGCACCGTGACCTTGCCGTCTTCCTGGGTGTCGAAGTCGACAGTGACGCAGAAGGGAGTGCCCGCCTCGTCCTGGCGTCGGTAGCGGCGCCCGATGTTGCCAGCGTCGTCGTAGAAGACGTTCAGCCGGCGGCGCAGCTCGGCCTCCAGCGCATGGGCCGGCTCGGCCAGCTTCTTCGACAGGGGGAGCACCGCCGCCTGCAGCGGAGCGAGCGCCTTGGGAAAGCGCATCACCAGGCGGGTCTCGCCATCGCCGAGATCCTCCTCGGTGTAGGCATCGACCAGCAGCGCCAGGCAGGTGCGGTCCACGCCCACGGACGTCTCGATCACCATCGGCATGTAGTGCTCCTTGGTATCGGGATCGGTGATACCGAGGTCCTTGCCCGAGTACTCGCTGTGTCGCGAGAGGTCCCAGTCGCCGCGATCGTGGATCCCCTCGATCTCCTGCCAGCCGAAGGGGAAGAGGTACTCCACGTCGACGGCGGCGCGCGCGTAATGGGCGAGCTCGTCGGCTTCGTGGGGTCGCGTCCGCACGTGTTCATCGTCGAAGCCGAGCTCGCGATGGAAGGCGAGACGCTCAGCCTGCCAGTGCTCGAACCACTTCTCGCGCTCGCTCGGGTGACAGAAGAACTCGAGCTCGGCCTGTTCGAACTCGCGCGAGCGGAACGTGAAGTTCCGCGGGTTGATCTCGTTGCGGAAGGCCTTCCCGATCTGTGCGATGCCGAAGGGGATCTTCTGGCGCGCCGCTTCCCGGACCCGCTTGAAGTCGTTGAAGATCGGCTGGCAGGTCTCGGCGCGCAGGTACGCCACCGAGGCCGCGTCCTCGGACGCACCGATGCGGGTCGACAGCATCAGATTGAAGCTGCGCGGATCGGTGAGATCGCAATCGACCACCTGGCGCTTCTTCGGCGCTTCGGGACAGGCGACGCCATCGAGCTGGTCCGCGCGGAAACGACGCTTGCAGGTGCGGCAATCGACCATCGGGTCACTGAAGTGCTCGACGTGGCCCGACGCCTCCCAGGTGCGGGGGTGGGCGATGATCGCGCTGTCGATGCCCTCGACGTCGGTCCGGCCGCGCACCACGCGCTGCCACCACAGGGACTTCAGGTTCTGTTTGAGTTCGGCGCCCAGCGGACCGTAGTCCCAGAAGCCGTTGATCCCGCCGTAGATCTCGCTCGAGGGGAAGATGAAGCCGCGCCGGGCGCACAGGGAGACCAGGTCTTCCATGCGCTCGAGGCGGCGCCGGTTCGGCGCAGAGGCGGTTTGCTCGCTCGACATCGGGTCCTGAGGGTGTTGGAGGTGGCGGGCGGCGGATTATACGGGGCCCGCCACGCGGCCGCCGGCGGGCAGCACGCGCTCGAGGAAGCGCTCGCTCTGGAGCTCGACCCCGACGTGGAAGCGTTGGAAGCGCCCGACCAGCCGCTGGGCCTCTTCGAGAGCCTGGGCCGAGAAGGAGAGCCGGCCCAGACGCTCGGCGTCGAGGGTCAGCGCCTGATCGAGAGCGCGCAGCGTGCCGAGGTGCACCGGGACGACCCCGGTACGCCGTGACGCGCAGCCCCGGCAGACCGGGCCGCCGTCGGCGACGTGGAAGCCCAGGGCGGCCTCGCGGCCGAGGTCGTCGCCACAGCCCACGCAGCGCCGCAGCTCGGGACGGACGCCCAGCGCATCGAAGACCCGCAGTTCGAGGATCGTGCGCAGCGCGGGGCTCAAGGGCTGCGCGGCGACCGTGCCGAGCGCATCGAGCGCGAAGCGGTAGAGGCGCCGCATGTCCCGGGCGGCACCGCCGTCCGGGGCCAGCCGGTCGAGGAGCTCGAGCAGGTAGCAGCCCAGCCCGAAGCGCACCGGGTCGTGCCGCAGGGGCGCGAAATGGTGGACCAGCTGGGCCGCCTCCAGGCGGCTCATCGCCCCGCCCCGCTTCACGGCGATCTGGACCCGCAGGTGGTTGAACAGGTCGAGGGTGCCGCCGAACCGCTTCACGCTGCGTCGGGCGCCCTTGGCGATCGCGGTGATCCGTCCGTACTCCGGCACCAGCAGGTGCAGGATCCGGTCGGACTCCCCGAACTCGACCGAACGCAGGACCAGGGCGTGGGTCTTCTCCGGGCGACGGCCGGCCCGGTTCAGGGCGCACCCGCGTCGGCTGGAGCGGCCGGCGGCGCGGCGTCGCGCTCTGCGTCCACGAGGTCGGCGCCCACGGGACCGGCGGGAGCGTCCGCCGGTGCGACCGCCTCCGTTGCCGCGTCGGGACCCTCGAGGGCCGCGGTCTCGGCGTTGGCCGCCTCGATGACGCGCTGCCAGCGCGGATCGGTCTCCGCCTCCTCGGCGAGCACCCGCACCGGGTCGCGACGCAGCACCCGGTCTTCGGAGTTCGGATCCGGGGTGGCCGTGAGCCAGCGGGCGGTCTCGCGAACCGCCCAGCCCGCCGCCGCGAGCAGCACGCCCCCGACGACGAAGGCGGCGACGGCGGCCTGCAAGCGACGGCGGCGGCGCTGGTCCTCGTCGACCGCGCTCGGCTCGCCGAGCAGGCGCATCACTGCTTCCTGAGGGTCGAGGCCCAGGTCCTCGGCGACCGTGCGGACGAAGCCGCGCACGAATCCGTCGGGCTGGTGGTCGAAGGCACCCGACTCCAGGCGTTCGAGGTTGCGGCGCGGGATCCGCGTGCGCGCCGCGAGCTCGTCCAGACTGATGCCCCGCAGCTTCCGCTGGGACATCAGGTAGTGGCCGATCGACGAGTTCGTGTCGGCCTCGACGTGCTCCGGTCCCGGCTCCTCTCCCCGCATGACCCCAGGATAGGTCGCCCGGGATCGGAGACCCACGGGCGGCTCCCGCGTCGGCCGGATCGCTACTGGGGAGCGGGCCCCGGGAACTGCTCGCGCAGGATGCGCTTGAGGATCTTTCCCGACGGATTCCGCGGAATCTCATCGACGAACTCGACCGCCACCGGCTGCTTGAAGCGGGCGAGCTTCCCCTGGCAGTAGTTCAGAATCGCGTCGGCCTGCAGCGCCGCGTCGCCTCGCACCACCACGGCAAGCCCCGACTCGCCCCACTTCTCCGAGGGCATTCCGATCACCGCCGCATCGGCGACACCGTCCATGCCCAGAATCACGTTCTCGACCTCGGCCGGGTACACGTTCTCCCCGCCGGAGATGATCATGTCCTTCTTGCGGTCCTGGATGTAGATGCAGCCGTCCTCGTCGATGGTCGCCACATCGCCGGAACGCACCCAACCGTCGACCAGCGTCTCGGCGGTGGCGTCGGGGCGATTCCAGTACTCCCTCATCATGTGGGGCCCAGCGATCCACACCTCACCGGCTTCTCCGGGAGCAACGTCGCTACCGGACTCGTCGACGACGCGAACCTCGGTGTGCACGAACGGACGTCCGGTCGAGCCCATCTTGTTCAGGGCGTCGTCCGGGCTCGTGAGACAGGCCGGTCCGCAGGTCTCGGTCATCCCGTACACCTGGTGGATTGGAATGCCCATCGCTGCGTAGTCCTGGATCGTCGCGACGGGAACCGGCGCGGCGCCACTCATGATCCAGCGCAGGGAGCTGCGGTCGACTTCGTCCTTCGCGGGCACCTGGAACATGAAGTTCAGCATCGCCGGCACGGCGAGCATGTTGTTGACCTTCTCCTGCTCGATCAGCTTCCAGGCGAGCGTCGGATCGAACGCGCGCAGGATGATGTTGCTGATGCCGCGGTGCACGTTGCCCGTCATGGGCGTCAGCGCTCCGACGTGGAAGAGCGGGAGGGCGACGATGTAGCGATCGCCGAAGGCGACCTCCGAAGTCGCCATGATCGTGAGCGAGCCCCAGAGCGCCGTCGAATGGGTGTGGACCACGCCCTTCGGCAGCCCCGTCGTGCCCGACGTGTACATGATGTAGAGCAGGTCATCGTCCTCGGCGCCGATCTCGGGCTCGTCCGCCGACGCCGCGGTGCACGTCGCCGCGTAGTCCTTCGCGAACCCGGCCGTCTCGGTGCCGTCCTCGGCCCCGATCTGCAGGTAGGTCGCGATCGTCGTCGCACCCTCCCCCTGCCCGGACAGTTTCGGCCGGGTCTGCAGGTCGCTGACCGCGGGGAGGAACTCGTGACCGAAGACGAGCGTGGTCACGCCGGAATCGCCCAGGATGAACTCGAGCTCGTCGGCAACCAGCCGCCAGTTGAGCGGCACACAGACGGCCCCGATCTTCGCCACCGCGAAGAAGGTCTCGAAGAACTCGATGCTGTTCATCGCCAGGAGGCCGACGCGATCTCCCTTCGTGACACCGAGGCCCAGGAGG
>JBCCEW010000050.1 GCA_039030075.1 Myxococcota bacterium
AGGCCGCCCTCCACGAAGCTCGCCTGCTGCTCGATCGAGAAGCCGCGCGCCAGCTCGACCGGGAGTCCGCCGACGTGGGGTCCGTCGTCGGTGGCGGACGCGACCGGGATTTCGGTCACCACCGGCGTGGCGAACCACCCGCGGACCGTGCGCACCAGGGCATCCCAGGGGCGCCGGAAGAGGGTCTTGCCGAGCAACGCCGCGCTGAAGAACGGCCCGAGGACGTCGACCAGCAGGAAGGCCGCGACGGGGTTGTGTTTCAGGTCGTGGAGGAGGTGCTCGCCGAACCTCTTCCAGCGCGACCCCGATGCGTAGCTCTCGAGGGCTTCCTCCTGACCCGCGCGGGGCAGCTCGAGGAGGGCGTTCGAGGGCGTCAGCAAGACCGGACACAGGGGGAACGACTCCTCGGTGTCGAAGTTGCGGTGGTCGATCGGGATGCCGAAGAACCCCGCGTAGCCGAACGTCTCGAAGGCGCCCGTGTCTTCGAAGTGGCGGCGGAAGGGCTCCGAGCGCACGTCGATGCAGAAGGCGGCCTGCGCCAGCGGGCGGCCATCGACCTCGGGGCCCGAAGCCCGGTGCTCGGCGATCTTCGAGAGCAGCGTGTGGCGGAAGGAGTCCTCGTAGGCCTCCAGCCAGACCGGGTTGTGCTCCTCGGCGTGAAAGGCATCGAGCCAACCCAGGACGGTCTGGGCGTCTGCTCGGGGCATCGCACGCAGGTCGTCCGCGGAGAGATCGAGGAGCTGACCGAGGTGGAAGAGGCGCCACGCGTCCCGACAAACGCTGCGCTTGTTGGCGCCGACGTGGGCGTGCGGCGACTCGCTGCCTGCGCGTGCTGCGACCTCGCTCGCGATCGCCGGCAGGGTTCCGGCGACGGCCCATTGGCGACCCGCTTCGACCACGACGAGCTCCACTTCGTAGAACAGCCGAACGGCGAGGTACTGCACCACGTCGATGGGGTTGGACTTCTGGATCGGGTCTTCCGGGTTCAGGGCGCGCCAGCGCACCAGTCCCGTCCAGCCCGGGAGTTGCCCGAGCACGCGGGCGAGGTAGTCGGGCCAGCGGGCCTCCGGGATCTCCAGTGCCTCGAGGCTGGCTCGGACGGCGGCTTCCGCGTCGTCGGGCAGGGCCGCGACCTTCTCGGCGAATCGCCCGATCCCGAGCAGCCGACCGCTCGCGTCGTGCTGGGCGAGCTCCCGCCAGGCGGCGTAGAACCCGTCGCGCTTCGAAGGCATCTCCCAGCCAGCCATGCCTTCGTCCACGAACGACGAGACCCACTTGATGACCTGGGAGTCGATTTGGGCGACGACGGACGCACCCGTCGTCGCGTCGATCCAGTCGCTGAGTGCGCGACGGAACGGGAGCTCCGCGGCGGCCGTGCCGTGGGCCGCGTCGTCCCCCGCGTCGAGGTCTTCGGGCTCGGAGGATCCCGCCGAGGGATCGACGAGGCCGAGCACCGAGAGCGCGGCCTGCCAGAGCCCGCCGACATCAGCGGTCGCGGGGGCGCCCGCCCGTGCCACGGAGAGGGCGTCACAGCTCGTGACCTGCCAATCGAAGAGGGCGGGTTCCAGGGGGTCGATCCCGTGGAGGAGGTGCGCCCGCCGCACCTCGGCGGCCGCGATCGTCCGCGACGCCAGGGAGACCGACTCCCCCGAGTCGGCCACGAGTCGCGCGAGGGCCTGGTCGATACTGCGCGCGCTGATGCGTCCGGCCTGGTGCAGCTCCCGGTACTCGTGCAGAGGGAGATAGCCTTCGGCGCCGAACAGGTGCTTCGCCTGCTGGAAGGCTTCGTCGAAGGGCAGGTGTTCGAGGCCCTGGAGCGGGTTGTGGGAGACGAACCCCTTCATCGGCCAGAACTGTGAGACCGGCTCGGCGGCCTCCTCGATCTGGGTCTGCAGCGCGGTCGTCGCCATCGGTCAGCCGGACTTCCTGCGGGCCGCCAGGGGATGCTCGGAGAGGGCGCGGTGCCCTTCGAGTCCGGCGATCACGAGTTCGCGGTCGTTCTCGCCGAACTCCGTCTGGAGCGTGGAGAGTCCCGACATGACTGTGTGGTCCACGAATTGGGCATTCGACATGTCGACGACGACTCTAGCGGCGGATTCTCCGACGATCCGTTTGCGCAACGCGATCCAGGTGCTGAACACGGCGGATCCGTCGACCTGGATGGTCGCCTCCTCGGCGCCGCTCTCGGTTGCGAGACTCGGCCGGAAGAGCGAGAAGGCCGGCGTCCCGTTCAGGACGTTCATGACGGCCTTGACCACGATGCCGATGCCGATGCCGACCAGCAGGTCCGTGGCGAGCACACCCACGATGGTCGAGACGAAGACGACGAGTTGCGCCGACCCGACCTTGTACATGTGAATGAATTCCTGCGGCGACGCCAGCCGGAAGCCCGTGAACACCAGCATGGCTGCCAACGCGGCCAGCGGGATCTGGTTGATGAGGCCCGGCACGAGCGCGACGAAGGCGAGCAGGAACAGCCCGTGGAACATGTTGGCGAAGCGCGTGCGGGCCCCGTTGTCGATGTTCGCCTTGCTCCGGACGATCTCGGAGATCATCGGCAGCCCACCGATGAACGCGGCGGCCGTGTTGCCGACACCGACGGCGAGAAGGTCCTTGTCGAAGTCGGTCTTCCGGCGCCACGGATCGATCTGATCGATGGCCTTCGCGCTCAACAGCGACTCGACGCTCCCGATCAGGGAGAACATCACGATGTACTTGATGCCTACGCTCGACAGGACGCCCGAGAAGTCGGGGAACGTGAAGGCGGAGAACATGTTGCTCGGGACGGCCACGAGGAAGCGCGGTCCGAGCGGGTGCTCGGTGCCTCGGAAGGAGTAGGCCTGCTCGGTGCCGACGCCGAAGAACAGGCCGAGCGGAACCGCGATCAAGAGGACGAGCATCGGCGCGGGAATGATCTTGAGCTTCGGGTTCTGGAGAAGCTGGAAGCCGAACATGATCACGAGGCTGATACCGCCGATCAGCGCGATCGCCGGATTCATGTCCACGAAGTAACTGGGAATGGCGGCGATCCGCTCGAGCGGGGAGCCCGACGCCTGGACGCCGAGCGCGATCGGGATCTGGCTCGACATCACGAGGAACCCGATCGAAGCGAGCAGGCCGTGCACGACGGCGGTGGGAAAGAACTCGCCGAGGACGCCCAACCGGAACACACCGAAGAGGATCTGGATGGCGCCGGCCGCGACGCCGACGCCCAGCGCGAGCCGGTACGCCTGGAGATCCGCACTGGGATCCGCGCCCCCGGTGAACCCGAACTCGGTGACGCAACCCAGCGCCACCACGATGAGCCCGGCGGCTGGGCCCTTGATGGTGAGCTCCGAGTTGCTGAGGAAGGCCGACAGGACGCCGCCGATGATGGCGGTGAAGACGCCCGCGATCGCGGGATAGCCGCAGGCCAGGGAGATCGCGAGACACAGCGGAAGCGCGATCAGGAAGACCAGGAAGCCCGACAGCATGTCGGCTCTGAAGTTCTGCTTCAGGCCTCCGAGCGTTCCGACGGGGACATCGGAGTTCTCAGGGTTCACATGGCCCTCCCTTGTTGGGGTGCGGGGTCCGGAGACGTTGTTTTTGCACCAGAATTGCGTTCGGTGCCAGGCTCTTCGGCGGCTTCCGGCTGCGCGGGCCGCACGTTCCGCGACGCGCCAGCGCGGCCACGGGGTCCGCAGCCCTCGGATGTGCCAGGTGGTCGGACCGCCGGGCCGGGATGGGCACACGGCGGGGCGCCGCCCTCAAACTCTTTCCCCAGGAATCCTCTCCCCAGGAATCCGGGCGATGCGGGTCGCGGCGACCTCGGACCCCTCACGCTTCCGGCCGCCAGGGCGACCTCGCACGCGCTCGATATGTGGGTGAAAACCATCAATCGCGGATCGGGCGGCGGGTCGTGCCGCGCTCGCGGGAGCCAGCCCGTGCCCACTCGTGATAGAAGGGCGGAGTGCGGCCGGGTGCCGCTCGGGAGGGATGCCATGGAGCTTTCACGCGTCGCGAAGCGAGTCGGAATCGTTCTGCTCGCCTACGTCGGGTTCGTCATCGCCTTCGAGACGATGCTCGGCGTCGTGCAGCCCGAGACCGGAGACACGATCGTCATCACCACGACCGATGCCGATGGCGTCTCGAGCGATCGCGTGCTCGGGCGGGACTTCGCCGGGGGCCAGCACTACGCCTCGGTGAACCACTGGCCGCGCGCCTGGTACCACAACGCGCTCGAGAACCCGCGGGTTCAGGTGACGATGGACGGCAAGACCGCCGACTACATGGCCGTCCCCGTCGACGACGAAGAGCACGCGCGGGTGGCGGCCGAGATCGGCAATGGGATCGTGTTCAAGATCCTGGTCGGGTTCGCGCCCCAGCGCTTCCTGCGCCTCGAGCCGGTCGAGGCTCCTTAGCTCCCTAGCTCCCAGGGGCCAGATTCCCGCCGCGGGCCGGCGGCTCGGTCCGCCGGGGTCTGCCGCCCAATTTCACGTCCCAAACTCAGATAGGGCCGGGCGGGGCAGTGTGCCGTCGGCCAGGCTGGGGCTGGACAGCGTATAGACACAAATACATAATGTGTCCATGGGACTCTCCGCGCTGAAGCTCCGCATCGTGGATACGGCGATCGAGTACATGACCGCCTTCGGCTCGGAGAAGCTGAACGTGCGCGAAGTCGCCCGTCACGCGGGCGTCGGCAGGGCGACGATCCACAAGCACTTCGGAACGAAACAGGGCCTGCTCGAAGCCGCGGAAGCCCGGATCGCCGAGCAGATGGTGGAAGTGCTGACCGACGTGGCGGCCTCCATCGACGGGCTTCATCTCCAGGCGGCCGCCATCGCCACGCGGATCCGCCGATCGAGAGTGGACCGCTCGATCACACCGTGGATCGGATTCTTCAGCCCGCTCGAGGAGGGCGCGCTCCTCGTGACCCACGCCGGCGAGCACATCCGAAGCCTGTGCGACGTCTTTCGACCGCTCGTCGCGATGGCCCAGGAGCGGGGCGAGATTCGCGCCGAACTCGATGCCGGCCGCACCTCCGAGTGGATTGCGCGCATCAGCCTCACCTTCGCGCTCGCGCCCGCGAACCTGAACATCGACGACGAAGGCAGTGTTCGGGAGTTCTTCCGCGAGCATCTCGCGGGCCTCGCCTGAGCGTTTCTCCAGCCGTCCGAGCCAGAGGAGCTCCCGATGCACGACAAAGATCTGCTCGTCCCTGCCGCCTATGCGGCGCACGGCTACCCCCACGAGACCTGGGAGCAGCTCCGTCGGGAAGACCCGGTCCACCGTGTCGAGGATTGGGACGGTCCGCCCTATTGGGCAATCACGAAGCACGCCGACGTGGTCCACCTCTCGAAGAACCCGGATCGCTTCGTGAACCAGCCGCGCATGATCATGGAGCCAGGGGGGGCCGACCCGGGTCAGATCGTCCGGACCCTGATCGTGATGGACCCGCCCGAACACCGACAGATGCGTGGCCTCGTGAGCAACCGGTTCACCCCCCGAGCGCTCAAGCGAATCGTCGACGAAGTGGACGGAATCACGAACCGGATTCTCGACGCAGCCGCGACCCACGGTGAGATCCGCGAGACCGACTTCGTCGAGTCGATCGCCGCACCCATCCCGATCTGGGTCATCGCCGAGATGCTCGGCGTCCCGACGGATCGCTGGCGGGATCTCTACGACTGGACCAACGCGGCCGTGGGCGCCGGGGATCCGGAGTTCAACCAGGGACGGCCGCCCGAAGAGGTACGCGTCGAGGCGATCATGCGCATGGCCGGCTTCTTCAAGGAGCTGTCCGACCAGCGGCGAGGGGATCCGCGGGACGATCTGGTGTCGCTACTGGTCCATGCCGAGGTCGACGGCGAGCCGCTGAACGACTTCGACCTGCTCAGCTACTACAACTTGATCCTCGCTGCGGGCAACGAGACGACACGCAATGCGATCTCGGGCGCGCTCCACCTGTTGCTCCAGCACCCCGAGCAGTTCGAGCGCCTGCGCGCGAAACCCGAGCTCCTGGACTCGTTCGTCGAGGAGGCCCTGCGCTTCCTCTCGCCCGTGATCCACTTTTGTCGCACGTCCAAGGAGGATTTCGAGCTGGGGGGCAAGAAGATCCGGGCCGGCGAGCCCATGGTCCTCTTCTACCCGTCGGCGAATCGAGACGAAGCGGTCTTCGATCGTCCCAACGAGTTCGACATCACGCGCAATCCCAACCCGCATCTCGCGTTCGGCATCGGCGAGCACTTCTGCATCGGTACGCACGTCGCTCGGCTCGAGATGCGGACGCTGTTCCGCCATCTCTTGCGTCGGCTCGAGCACGTCGAGCTGGTCTCCCCGCCCGAACGGCTGGCATTCGCGACGGTGGGGGGCATCAAGCACATGCAGATCCGCTACCGGCTCGACTAGTCCCGGCTGCGCGCTGCGAAGGCCCGCAGGTCTCGCCGGGTACGTGAAAAGACGGAGTGGGGACCCAGGATTCCCTGGACGTTCGGCTCCGGTGGATCAAGGCGCTGTGGGGAAACGCCGACAAGTGGGGCACCCCCCATGCGTTCCGAGCGCCGAAACTTCTATCGCATCCTGCATCTGCAGCCCGACGCGCCGCCGGACGTCATCCGGTCGAACTACCGGGCGATGATGCAGAAGCTGCGCATGCACCCCGATCTCGGCGGCGAGCACTGGGACGCCGCTCAGATCTCCGAGGCTTACGCGACCCTGTCGAATCCGGCGCGGCGTGCGGCGTACGACGAGGAGCTCCTCGAGCAGTACGACTTGGCGGCGCTCGGGGAAGGGCGCCCCGAAGCGCGCCGCGCACGGACCTCGACGCGTCGCGCGACCGGGAACCGTCGCAACTACTACCGCGTGCTCCAGGTGCAGCGAGAGGCGCCGCTCGCGGTCATCGAAGCGAGCCATGCCGCGCTGCGCCAGGTCGCGCTCCGGGAGGGCGGCGACTTCGCGATTCTCGACGAGGCCTTCACGACGCTCCGTGATCCGGAGCGTCGCCGACTCTACGACGCGCAGTTGGCGAGACCGGTGGGCCAGGATCGCGTCGACACCGGTCACGGGGCACCGGGATACGTGCCGCGGATCAAGGACTACTGCGCCTTCTGCAAGACCCCGGCTGGTGCGGCGGAGCGCGCGCAGGGTTCGGATTGTCGCGAGTGCCGCGGGCCGCTCGCACCGCCCCTCGAGGAACTCGTCGCCCAGGCGCGTCGCGCGGTGGCCCGCATCGGAAAGCGGGGGGCGCTCGCGCTCTATCGCTATTGGCCGGGTCCCGCCCAGGCGGCGAGGCTCATGGATCTCTCGCCCACCGGGCTGCGTTTCTCTTCCGCTACCGCCTTCGACGTGGGCGAAGTGATCAAGATCGACGGCCGAGGCTTCCGCGCCGTCGGCGAGGTCGCCCATCGGCACCCGGGCTGGTTCTCGCATGACGCAGGCGTGCGCTTCGTCGCGGTGAGTTTCGAGCAGGCCAGCGGGAGCTTCGTTTCCACCCGGGCCTGAACCCCGGCGGAAATCAGCGGGGCACGTCGCCGACGATCGTGACGCGCTCCATCCGCCGCTCTTCCGGCCAGAAGTCGTTGGTCGCGAAGTGCTGGGTACAGCGGTTGTCCCACATCGCGATGGAGTCCTTCTCCCAGCGGAAGCGGCACTGGACGTTCGGGCTCATGATGGCCCGTTCGAGATGGTCGAGGATGGCCTGGCTCTCTTCGGGCGCGACGTCGTCCACGTGAGTCACGAAGCTGCCGTTGGTGTAGATCCCCTTCTCGCCCGTCTCCGGGTGGGTGCGGACCACGGGGTGGTGGACCACCGGATACTTCTCGCGCATCGCTGCCTGCTTCTCGGGTGGGACCCGACGGCCGAAGACCCGCATGTAGTCGTGGGAGGCGGTCAGCCCCTCGATGCGCTGCTTCCATTCGGGCTGGAGACGCTCGTAGGCGAGCACCGCATTCGCGAAGCAGGTGTCTCCACCGACCGGGGGGATCACACGCCCGCGCAGAATCGAGCCGAGGGAGGGCGCCTTCCGCCACGTCACGTCGCTGTGCCACATGTTGGCGGCGTAGGGCTGCTCCTTCGTCGACACGATGTGGACGATCTCCGGGTGCTCCGGGAGGTCGGGCGCGAAGGGGTGGCGTTCGAGCTCGCCGAAGCGGCGGCCGAACGCGATGTGCTCCTCGATCGTCAGATCCTGGTCGCGGAAGAAGAGCACCTTGTAGTCGAGCCAGAGCTTCCGCAGCTCGGCAAGGCCCGCGTCGTCGAGGGAGCGGAGGTCGACCCCGAGGATCTCGGCGCCGATCGCGGCGGTGAGGGGACGGATCTCGAAGGGCATGACGACCTCGGCTGGCGGGTTCCCCGACAGCCTACCCGACGCGATCCTTCGCGTGCGGGCGATCAGCCGCCCTGGCGCGGCGCCAGCTCGAAGAGCCAGAGATCACCCGAGTCGACGACGCTCGTTCCGATGTCCGCGCCACCCGCGTACTTGCGGGAGAGCTCGGCGAGGATCGGTTCGAGGTCGGGACCTTCGGTCAGGCGAACCAGGGTCCGCTCGTAGATCTGGCCGTCCACGCGCAGGCGCGCCCGGGCGTCCTGCTCGGCGTGATACGGCCAGTGCTTCCAGAGTCGGCCGTACCAGCTGTTCATGTAGCCCGAAGGAATGAACAGCCGACCGTCGTGGACGAGCACGAACGTGGTACGCGACTGGGCCGGCTCGAACAGCTGGAACTCGACCGTCGGCCGATCCTTGAGGAAAGCCCAGTCCGGTTCGACGCCGCTGTGCACGTCGCCGCTGGTGAAGGGGCCGCCGGCGATGATCTCGAGCGGGCCGTCCGCGAAGCGCGCTCCGATGAACAGCGCGACGACGCCGAGGACCACGACGCCGACCAGCCCGCCGAGGATCTTGAGTACCCGTTGCATGCGAACTCCTTCTTGCTTCCGGCGCGGCGCTAGTAGAAAACGTAGGAGCGCACCACGAGATTCTTGCGGCACGGCGCGTCGCTGGGCGCCGTCGGGTCGATACTCGACGAGTGGAACGACCAGCGAGAGACCGCGCCGTCGGTGACCGAGTCGTAGCACTTGAGCATCGACACCTCGGTCGGTGTCTGGTTCGGGACCCAGTACCACTCGTGCTCGGCGCGTCGCGTGAAGTAGGTGGTCTCGCCCACGCGATCGTCGTAGACGCGGTAGTTGTTGATGTAGGGCTGGTCGGCGAACGAAGGCCAGGCGCACAGCACGAACGGGTTCTGGCGGACCGTCTCCATCGGCTTCGCGAGGTTGATCGACATGAAGCGGCGCGACATCTTCGCGTCGGCTTCCGCTTCGGTGTAGTCGAGCGTTCGCCCGAAGTTGCGCAGGTTGTGGGTCAACAGCTCGCGGCACCGCACGCGACCGCTGTTGTCGTTCAGGTCGTTGTGGACGACGTTGGCGTAGGCCGCGTTCACCCCCGGGTTCTTCGCGGCCTGGTCCTCCGTGCGGTCGCCCTCGTAGTCCTTGTCGAAGACATCGTGGTTGTAGACGATCGCGTCGGTGGCGCCGGGGAAGAAGTCGAGCAGCAGCCGTTCGATCTCGGGGTAGTAGACCCGCTCGACCTCGGCCGCGTCGTAGAAGTTCGTGCACTTCGACTCGAGATGGGCCAGCGAGACGCCCAGCTTGTCCATGCACTCGGGCGTGTAGGGGGAGAGACCCCGGTGGTACTCTTCGATGCGTCGCGCGTCGCGAAGCACCTGGGGGAAGTAGAGGCAGCAGCGGAAACCGTCGAGCTCGTCCCGACGCAGCGCGGCGGCTTCGGCCTTGCGGCCGGGATCCTGCCAGAGCGCGTTCGAGGAGACGATCGAGTAGGACGGCGCCTCCTTGATCGAATAGCGGAGCGGGACGACGAGCCCGCCCTCGGGTGCCTCGAGGCCTGCGTCCTGGATGTGCTGCAGGCACTCGCTGAAGCGCCGGAACCCCAGGCCCCACTGGGTTTCGATCGGGCCGGGCGGCGCGCTCTCGATCCACTCGCGCAGCTTCACGGAGCCTCCGGACGTGGCGGCGTCGAGCGCGTCCTGGGTCGCGGCGGTCGTTCCCGCATCTCCGTCGCGGTCGAAGGCCGCGTAGGAGAGGCCCTCGTTCGCGGCGATGGGCAGGGGTTGGCCGTCGGTTCGCTGGAGCGACGGAACCCAGGCGCGGGGGCGGGCTCTGTTTGTCTGTTGGTTTGATCCCCCGTTCCCCTCTCTGTGTATATTGTGCTCTTCA
>JBCCEW010000051.1 GCA_039030075.1 Myxococcota bacterium
CGGCGCGCGCTGTCCTACCCTGGGAAGGATGGAGCGTTCACGCAGGCCGGACTGGCGCTTTTTCGATCGGTGGTCGCGCACCTACGATGCGCCGCTCCTCCAACGGTGGACGTACCGCCCCGAACAGGACGCCGTGCTCCGCGCGCTTCCCCGACGCGCGGAACGTGTCCTGGATGTCGGGTGTGGCACGGGCCAGCTCGCCGGTCGCATCGAACGACGACGGCCGGGGGTTCGCGTGGTCGGGTGTGACTTTTCGCGGGGCATGTTGCAGCGCGCCGCCGAACGTCGCGTCGCGTCGGGCTGGGTACGCGCCGACGCAATGCAGCTCCCGTTCCGCGACGCCAGCTTCGACGCCGTCGTCAGTACCCAAGCGCTGCACTGGGTGCCCGACCAATCCAGAGCGCTGGCCGAGTTTCGGCGCGTGCTGGTCCCGGGCGGGCGCTTGCTCGTCTCGCTGATCAATCCGCCCCTCGAGATCACCAGTCGCATCACGCGGGTCGGATCGCTCTGGCTGGGCGAGCCGCTCTATTGGCCGACTCGGCGCCAGATGCGTCGCCAGGTCGAAGACGCCGGTTTTCGGTGCGAGTCTCAGGACCGGATCTTTCGGTTGCCGACGCCCTGGACCCTGCCATCCGTGTTGACGCAGGCGACCCGGCCTCATTAGGGAACGCCCGCGAGTCAATCGAGCCGGGTCGGGCCGGGGGTGCGCGCGAACTCGTGGTCCACGAACGCGGGCGGGGGCGCAGCCGCTACGCGTTCACGCGGTCGTAGGCGTCGCGGACGTCGAAGGCTTCGTCGAGCCCTTCGAGCAGGTCGTAGAGGGTGGCCAGGTAGACGCCGAGCGCCAGGAAGTTGCCGTGGAGCGAGAGGCCGCGGTCGCGGCAGCGCACGAAGACCTGGTGGAAGGTCGTCTGGAAGACGCCCGTGTCGAAGCGCACGGCGCGCTGGTCGCCTTCGCCGAAGTGCTTGCGCAGCAGGTCGCCGGCTTCGCCCAGGCCGAGGATCTCGACGCCTTTCCGGTAGGCACCGTCGTCGTCGCGGTAGAAACCGCGGTAGAGCTGGCGGACGCCGTCGATGAACGTCGGGTCCCAGCGGATCCAGGCCGGGCGCGGTGCCCAGAGCAGCGGTCCTTCCGCCGGCCTGGACCAGCAGGCATACCGGAGGTCGAGGAGCGTCACGTCGCCTTCGGCGAGCTGGGCGAAGTACACCTCGAGCGCGCGCTGGCCCATGGCGAGGCATTGCTCGGGCGGGGGAGGCGCGGCGTCGTGGGAGGCCACGATGCGCACGTCGATCTCGGCTGCCTCCAGGCGGGCCTGCACGGCGTCACGGAGGGGATTGAGCGGGCGCGTGGCGTTGCTGGCGAGCTCGCGGCCCTGGCCCAGGAGCGTCCGCAGCGGCATGACATCGAAGAGCGAGGGCGAAACGAAGTCGAGGAGCTGACTCCACTCGGTGTTGCGCGCGATGCGCGCCAGGAGTCCGTGTGAGCTGCTGCCGAATCCCAAGGCTTTCAGAGCTCCTTCGCGAATGCGGCGGTGCGGGCCGCGTGACCTGACACGACCATAGGAGCGCCCGCTGCGGATGCCGGGCCGATGCGACCTGGCTCGTGGCGACGCGAGGTCCGTGCGTCGCGCGGGTCGTCACTCCCGACCCGCCGCGCGTGCGCCTCCTGGTCGTAGTGCTGGGCGTAGGTCCGACACGGATCTGGCGCTTGCCGCGCGGAGGCCGGTGGTTGGGAAGGGGCAGGGCGACGGCAGGCGAGCCCCGTGCTCGCTTTTCCGTGGCTCGAGAGACGTGCCTGCGGTCCTATTTGAAAATGAATTTCAGATTCGATACACCTTCACTCGACGAAGACCTGAGCGAGCTCCCGCGCGTTCTCTCACGCGCCCGCCAGCCCGGTTCCCTTCCGTCGCCTACCTGTCGCGGCTCTCGCCGTGGCGCTTGCGTCGGAGTGGTTCCGGTCGCCGTTCCTCGGCACCGAGCGCTCCGTTTCGAGGAGTGTGCTCGTGAAGTACAACGGCCCGCGCGTGAAGCGGTCGCGCCGCATCGGAGTGGCCCTCACTCCCAAGGCCCAGAAGACCATCGACCGGAAAGGGATGGAGCGCGGCGTCGGAGGACGGCCGAAGCGGATCTCCGAGTACGGCCTGCAGCTGCTCGAGAAGCAGCGCCTGCTCTTCCAGTACAACATCTCCGAGAAGCAGATGCGCCGCTACTTCAAGGCGGCCCAGCGCCAGAAGGGCCGAACCGGTGAGAACCTGGTCGTGCGGCTCGAGCGGCGCCTGGACGCCTTCGTCCTGCGCGCTGGCTTCGCGCCTACCATCTATGCGGCGCGCCAGCTCGTCGGACACGGTCACTTCGAGGTGAACGGCGTGCGCGCGCGCGCCTCGTCGCAGTTGCTTCGCCCGGGCGATCTGGTCGTCGTTCGCGAGAAGAGCCGCGGCAAGCCGATCTTCGACATGGACTGGAACATCTACGCGCCGCCCGAGTACATCGATCGCGACGTCGAGAACCTGTCGGCGAAGCTGAATCGGCTGCCCGAGCGCTCCGAAGTGCCCATCGTCTGCGAAGAGCAGTATGTCGTCGAATTCTACTCTCGTTAGAGCCGCGCGTTCCGCGCTGCGCGAGCAGCCGGTGGCGCAGGTCTTGATCCCGGCCGTGGAGTTCCAGTTTCCGGCTCGGGTGGCGACGACGGCCCGTGGCGACTTTGTCGTGGGGAGCGAGGTGCCTGCCGAGGCCCTCGAAGGACATCGCGTCCAGCTTCACTTCGCCCAGGCGCGGGGAGGCCGAATGGCCGTCCAGGGCAGCCTCGTCGCCAGCCGCGCGCTCGACGACAACGACTACTTCACCCCCCTGCACGGCGCGAGCGACTCGCTCGCGCTCCTGGAGCCCGATGTCGTCATCTGGGATCAGCGGGGAGGCGACCAGTTCGCGCTCTACGGCGAGGAGTGGACCTACGCCGGTGCCTGGTCCGCGGAAAACCACGAAGCGGTGACCGCGCACCTCAATGATCGACACCTGGACCTATTGGTGGCGATCGCTTCCGGGGCGCCGGTGCGCCGCGTCGTGTCCATCGACCCGGACGGCATGCTGCTCGAGAACCTCGACGGCCTTTCGCACCTGCTCTTCCCGAGCGCTGTGGTGTCGCCCGAAGCCGCACTGGACGCGATCGCCGTCTTGATCCACGGCGCGCTGTCCGAGCCGGGACGAACGCGCCTGTACCGCGCCTGAGTCGGGTTCAGTCGCGCCCGAGGATCGCGATCCCGCAGGTCGTCGGCGGGCCACCGATGTTGTGGGAGAGGGCCAAGGAAGCGCCCTCCACCTGGCGCTCGCCGGCGCGGCCCTGCAGCTGCAGGGTGTTCTCGTAGATCATCCGCACGCCCGTCGCGCCGGTGGGGTGGCCGAAGGTCTTGAGCCCACCGTCGGTGTTCACCGGCAGCTCGCCGTCGAGCTGGAAGGTGCCGCTGGCGACGTGCTCCTTCGCCTCGCCCTTCTTGCAGAGGCCCAGATCCTCGTAGGTGAGCATCTCGGTCAGGGTGAAGCAGTCGTGGAGTTGCACGACATCGAGCTGGCGGAACGGTTCGGTGATGCCCGCCTGGGCGTAGGCGTCCTTCGCTGCGTAGAGGGTGGGCTTCCAGGCGAGGAAGTCGAAGTCCGGGTCTCGCTGGGGGTGCTCGGCGACGGCGATCGAGACCGCCTTCACCAGCACCGCGTCGTCGCGGAAGTTCTTCGCGAGGTTCGCCCGGGTGAGCACGCAGGCCGAGGCCCCGTCGGACTGGGCGGCGCAGTCGAAGAGGCCGAAGGGCCAGGAGATGATCCGCGCGTTCAGCGCATCGTCGACGGTGATCTCCTTCTTCAGCATCGACTTCGGCGCGAGCGTACCGTTGTGGTGGTTCTTGACGGCGATCTTGGCCAGGTCTTCGCGACCGGCGCCGAAGGTGTCGAAGTAGCGGGCGGCGCACAGCGAGAACCAACCGGCCGGCGTCGCGGGCAGGCCGCGCACCCGGTCGAAGTTCACCGAGGGGCCCGAGACGCCGCGGTCCTTCGGCTTGTCGAAGCCCACCACCAGCACCGTGTCGTACATGCCGCAGGCCACGGCGAAGACGCCGAAGCGGAAGGCGTCCGTACCCGTCTGGCAGTAGTCCGACACGAGACTCACCGGCTTCCCGAAGAGCTTCAGCGCCTCCGCGATCTCGGCGCTGCCCTCGCGCGGGTAGACGGCGCCGGCGAAGACGGCCTCGATCTGCTGCTGGGGGTTCTCGATGCCGGCGTCGGCGTAGGCTTCGTAGGCCGCGTCGACGATCATGTCTTCGCGCGACTGGTCCCAGTTCTCACCGAATTGGCAGGCGCCGACTCCGACGACGGCGACCTTGTTGGCGATCGATTCGGGCATGTCGGGCTCCTCAGGCGTCCTCGACGGGACTGGCCTTCCAGAAGTAGTTTGCTTTGCCGCCGGCGGCGTGGATCTTGCGGAACACGTACTCGACGGGCAGTTCGAGCGCGACGGCGTCGGGGCGCGTGTTCGCCATCTGTACCTGCAGCCGGCAGCCCTCGACCTCGGTCATCACCATGATCGTGGGCGGCTCGGCGGCGGGGAAGAAGTAGTCGAAGGTGAAGGCGAGCAGCTTCCCGCGCTTGTCCGAGAGGCGGTAGGGCTCCCAGCTGTCCTTCGAGAAGCACTTGTAACAGACGCGCTGCTTCGGGAAGTGGAGCTGTCCGCAGTTGGTGCAGCGGGCGGCCACCAGGCTGATGTCGGCGTCGCGCTCGCGGAAGCGGATCGTCGCCGACAGGCCGAGGTCGGCGCCGCTGTCCCATTCCTTGGGGTCGAGCTGGCGCGATTTCAGGTAGGTGTCGTAGCTCTTGAGGGCGCGACGACGCGCGAGATGCCACGACACGCCGCGCCGCGATGCGAGCTTCGCGAGGCCGTCGGTCGCGGTGAAGGTGAGGGCGTGGGCGCCGTCGCCGTAGCTGGCGACCAGGAAGCGGTCGCCGGGCTGGGCCGCTTCGAGGGCGTGGGCCAGCAGCAAGAGCGCGAAGGAGGCGCCCGTGTTGCCGAGCTTGCCGAAGAGCGGGTCCTGTACCTGCTCGGGCTTGAAGCCGAGGGCGCGCACGGCACCGCCGAGGCTGCGTGCGTCCGCGCCGTAGAGCGCGACCTTCGTGAAGTCGCTGGGCGCGCCGCCGTCCTTCGCGAGCACCCCCTTCACCGCGTCGGTGAGGTTGGGCTGGTAGCCCTCCTGCAATACGAAGCGGTCCTCCCAGCTGTGGGTGAAGCGTTCGCCGTCGATGCGCCAGAGGTCCTGGAGTTCGTCGGCCACGGCGGCGGCGTGATCGAAGCGGGCGATCGGGTCGCGGGTCACCAGGAACGCGACCGCGCCGTCGCCGAGTTTGGCTTCGAGGGCGCCGCGCGGGGCGCCCATGCGGCAGTCGCTCGCCACGACCAGGGCGGCTTCCTGAGCGCCGGCGGCAACGGCGTGCAGCGCGCTCTCGAGGGCGGCGGTGCCGCAGCGCAGCGAGCCCGAGTGGTCCTGGGTGTTGACGTCGCGGCGCAGGTCGAGGGCCTTGGCGATCAGCGCCGCGCCCTGCTTCTCGCGCATTTCGTAGCTCGTCGACGCGAAATAGACGGCGTCGACCTGGTCGCGCGCGATACCGCTGAGACAGTCGACGGCCGCGGTCACCGCCATCGTGATCGCGTCCTCGTCGTAGTCGGCGACGGCCTTCTCCGGCCCGCCTTCCTTCGCCGGCCGGCCCCCGATCAGGGCCAGCGGCAGACGGTTCATCGGGACGTAGGCGCCGTAGGCGGCGATGCCGGTCATGGGGGGTCTCCTCGGACGGACCGGGTAGGTATAGCGCGCGCCGTCCGCGGCACGGTCCGGGGGCGCGTCGGATCGTCAGGGCGGCCGGACCGCGCGCGCGGCCGCGTCACGGGAACTAGTGCCGCAGCACCTCGAGCAACTCGTAGCGATCGCCGCGCAGCGCGCCGAACACCTCGGCCACCTGGGGATGCCGCACCGGCCGCCCGGTTTCGTCGGGAAGCAGGTTCTGCTCCGAGACGTAGGCCACGTAGGTGGTCTCGGCGTTCTCGGCGAGCAGGTGGTAGTAGGGCTGGTCCTTCCGCGGCCGCATCTCGGCGGGGATCGACTGCCACCACTCCTCGGTGTTGCTGAAGGTGGGGTCCACATCGAAGATCACCCCGCGGAAGGGGTGGATGCGGTGGCGCACCACCTGGCCGATCTCGAACTTGGCGTCGCGGTGAATCATGGCGTTCTTCTCAGGGTAGCGCGTCGAACCTTTGCCCTATGCTGGAAGCGGCATGTCCGAGCCGCTTCGTGTGCAGTTCGTCCATGGGCTCGAGTCGAGCCCACAGGGCATCAAGGCCCAACTCCTGGCGCGTCACTTCGAGGCCCGCACCCCGGCGATGGACACCCGCGATTTCGAGGGCAGCATCGCCGTCCAGCATGCGGAGGTGGCCGAGTTCGCCCCGCACGTGGTGGTGGGGTCGTCGTATGGCGGCGCCATCGTGGTCGCCATGCTCCAGCGCGGGCTGTGGTCCGGCCCCACTTTGTTGCTGGCCCAGGCAGCCCTGCGGCGCGGGCTGCCCACCGAGTTGCCCGAAGACGTGACCGTGTGGCTCGCCCACGGCGTGCGCGACGAGATCATCGACTGTGAGGACAGCCGCGTATTGGCGCGGGCCGGTACGCCGGGACGGGTGCGGCTGATCGAGGTCGACGACGTGCACTCGCTGCACACCACGGTCGAGGACGGGCGTCTCGTCGAATGGGTGCGCGAGCTCGGACGCGAGGCCGGCGCCGGCTGAGCTGCGGCGCTAGTCGCGCAAGAACGCGGCCGACTGCTCCCAGCGCTCGGAGAAGACGATTTCTCCCAAGGGCTTGCGGCTGCGCGGGGCCTCTTCGCGCTCGCGCAGGCCGTCGGGCAGGGCGCTCGCTTCACCCGCGAACCCGATCGCGAGGGCGGTGAGCGGTTCGACGTCGTCGGGTAGGGCGTAGAGGTCGTGGATCCTCTGGGGGTCGATGCCGATCATCTGGTGCACCGCGAGACCGCGCGAGGTCGCCTCGAAGGTGAGCGTGGCGGCCGCCAGGCCGAGGTCGTGCTGATAGGCCTTGTTGGGTTTGCCGTTGCGCGAGAACGATCGGATCGTGAGCCCCACCGCCAACACCGGCGCGTGCTGGGCCCAGACCTGGTTCGCTTCGACCAGTCCCGAGAGCAGCTTTGCGAAGGCTTCGGGCTCTTCGCGGCGCGCGACCAGGAAGCGCCAGGGCTGTTCGTTGTAGGAGGACGCCGACCAGCGTGCTGCCTCGAAGAGCGAGCGGAGCGTCTCGGCGTCGACGCTCTCGTCCTTCCAGGCGTAGGGGCTGAAACGCTCGGACACGAGGGCGTGGACAGGGTGGTCGGTGTGGGCGGTCTTCGTGGTCATGGGGTCTCCGACGCGACGCGGCGCGTCTCTGAAGGGTGGCTGGGCCCACCGCGAACGCAAGCCGCGGGAGCCGCCGGGGCTCGCATATACTCGCGCCCGTCGACGCCAACGAGGAGCACACCGTGAAGTTCGTGACGGGTTTCGCCTGGGTGGGCATGGATCAGTACGTCCCGCTCGCCCGCACCGCCGAGGAGGCCGGCTGGGACGGCATCGTGCTCTCGGATCATCTCGTCCACCTCGAGACGATCGAGACGCCCTATCCCTATAACGAGACTGGCGAGCGCCCCTGGCAGGCCGCCGACCCGTACCCCGATGTCTGGGTCTCGACGGCGGCGATGGCGGCGGTGACCGAGCGGATCCACTTCTTCCAGGGCGTCTACGTGGTGCCCCTGCGCGACGTGTTCTCGCTCGCGAAGTCGATCGGCACCGCGGCGGCCCTCTCGAACGGCCGGGTCTCGCTCGGGTTGGGCCTCGGCTGGATGAAGGAGGAGTTCGCACTCGCCGGTCAGCCCTTCGCCCGTCGCGCAAAGCGCGCTGAAGAGATGATCGACGTCATGCGCAAGCTCTGGACCGGCGAGATGGTCGAGCATCACGGCGAGTTCTACGACTTTCCGCCGCTCTTGATGAGCCCGCCCGCCGGGCACCCCGTGCCGATCTACGTCGGCGGGAAATCCGAAGCCGCCCTGCGGCGTGTGGCGCGCATCGGCGACGGATGGATCCCCGATTTTCTGACGATCTCCGAGTTTCGCGAGGGCATCGACAAGATTCGCAAGTACCAGGAAGAGGCGGGCCGGGCCGGGGCGCCGCTCGACGTGATCGGTGCCTGCAGCGATGCCTTCGATCTCGACGGCTACCGCCGCCTCGCGGACGTGGGTGTGACCCACCTGTGGTCGATGCCTTGGATGCTCTACGGCGGCGACACGACCAGCCTGGGCGCGCGGCAGGACGCTCTGAAGCGCTTCGGCGACGAGATCATCGCGCGCTGGTAGTGGCGCGGGCGCGTCGGCGTCCCGCGAGTCCCAGCCCAGCGAGGCCCAGCACGGCCATCGTGAAGGTGGCCGGCTCGGGGACGGCCGCGACGCGCTGGCCATCGACGACGAGCATGCGCGGCCCTCCGTTCACGAGGCGCACCTCGGTGCTGTAGGTCGCGGTGTGTCCGTCGAGGGTGAGTGAGGCGTTGAGGGTGCCCGTGCCGGTGTAGCCCGGCGTGAGGGTGAGGCTGAGTCCGAAGGGCATCGACGGGTTGATCAGCGTCTCGCCCGGCAGCAGCAGCGGATCGAAGGCCGTGTTGTCGAGGATCGGACTGTCCAGCCGGTTGCCGCCGACGTCGCCGACGTCGAGGTCCAGCGGGGCCGGAAAGCCGAGGAAGCTGATCGCGACATTCGGGTCGCTGAAGTTCGCGGTGAACTGGGCGGCCGCGAAGTCAGCGGCGGTGAGGGTGCCGCCGGTGGGCGCGATCCAGCCCCAGCCCGTGAGGATCAGGAAGGGCACGCCGGTGGTGTCGATCTCCACGATCTCGGGAACGATGGCGTCGTAGGGCACGGCCTCGGCGGCGGGGGCCGCGAACAGGGTGCAGGCGGCGAAGGCGGCGGCGTAGCGGCGCATGGGGCAGTCCTCCAGGGTTCTCGGGATCTGTATCGGTATTTGACCTGACAACTTGATAGGTGTGAGTGGATCTCCTTCGGGTGACAGCATTCGCGCGCGGCGCGCAGGGCGTCGCCCCTGGCGAGCCGACGCTCGCAACGGTCCGCGGGAAGCGGGCGTGCTAGCGGGCGGAAGCCGCCCAGGCCGCTTCGACGGCGCGCGTATCGGTGAGCGTCGCGATGGCGCCCAGGGTATGGGCGAAGACCTGGTCGACGTACTCGGCGGGAAAGC
>JBCCEW010000052.1 GCA_039030075.1 Myxococcota bacterium
AACGTGCTTCACCAGCTCCTTGCGCCGTTCTTCGGTGAGCGGCGGGATCGGGATCCGGACCACCTTGCCGTCGTTGCTCGGCGTGAGACCCAGGTCCGAGGTCTGGATCGCCTTCTCGATCGCCGGCATCGCGCCCTTGTCGAAGGGCGAGATCACGATCAGCCGCGGGTCTGGCGTGCTCATGTTCGCGAGCTGGTTGAGCGGGGTCGGGCTGCCGTAGTAGTCGACCTGGATCCCCTCGAGCAGCGCGGTGCTCGCGCGCCCGGTGCGGACCTTCTGGAGTTCGGCCTTCAGCCCGCGAAGCGACTTGTCCATGGCTTCTTGGGCTTCGCTGATCACCAGCTCGACGTCTTCGGAAGCCATCGTCTACTCCTCTACGCGCGTCCCGACATCTTCGCCGGCCGCAACCCGGCGCAGATTGCCGTGCTGGCTGATGTCGAAGACGACGATGGGCGTTGCGTTCTCGCGACACAGGGCGAGGGCCGTCTGATCCATCACCCGCAGGTTCTTCTGCAGCGCTTCGTCGAAGCGGATGCGGTCGTACTTCGTCGCGCTGGGATCGAGCTTCGGGTCGGCGGTGTAGACCCCGTCGACGCCGTTCTTCCCCATCAGGATGATCTCGGCGTGCATCTCCGCGGCGCGCAGCGCGGCGGCGGTGTCGGTCGAGAAATAGGGGTTCCCCGTGCCACCGGCGAACACCACCACGCGTCCCTTCTCGAGATGCCGCTCGGCGCGACGCCGGATGTAGGGCTCGGCCACGGACTGGATCTCGAGCGCCGAGAGCACCCGGGTCACCAGCCCTTCCTTCTCGAGGGCGTCCTGCAACGCCAGGGCATTGATGACGCTGGCCATCATGCCCATGTAGTCCGCGCTGGCGCGGTCCATCCCCTCGGATGCGGCCGTGATCCCGCGGATGACGTTGCCGCCGCCGATCACGCAGCCGAGCTGAACGCCCAGCTCGTGGACCTCACGCAGCTCTTGCGCAAGCTGCTTGATCACGGTCGGGCTGATACCGAAGCCGCTGTCCCCGGCAAGCTGCTCACCGGAGAGCTTGATCAAGAGCCTGCGATACGCCGCCTTCACTCCGAGTCCGCCTCCTCCCCCTGGCCCAGTTTGAACCGCGTGAAGGAAGAAACGTTCACGGGACTGCCGTGCGCCTTGAGGAGGTCACCCACCGACTTGTCGGGATCCTTGACGAACGCCTGCTCGACGAGCGCGATCTCCGACACGAACTTGTTGATCTTCCCCTCGACGATCTTGTCGAGGATCTTCTCGGGCTTGCCCTCGGCCAGGGCCTGCTTCTTGTAGATCTCGCGCTCCGCGTCGAGTAGATCCGACGCAACTCCGTCGCGGTCGACCGCGACCGGGCTCGGGTCTGCCGCGGCGACATGCATCGCGATGTCCTTGGCGAGGGTGCCCAGCGCGTCCCCGGAATCGTCGGTCGCCAGGGCGACGAGGACGCCGAGCTTGCCGCCCGCGTGCACATAGCCCCCGACCTGGCCGCTCGGTACCGCCAGCCGGGCGGCGCGCTTCAGCACCACGTTCTCGCCGAGCTTGGCGATCGCGGCGACGATCTGGTCCTGGACCTTCTCGCCATCGAGCGTGGAATCGAGCAGGGCCTCGGCCGAATCGGGGCCGCCGTCGGCCGCGACGGCCTGGGCCAGCTTGTCGCCGAGCGCGATGAAGTCATCGGTACGCGCGACGAAGTCGGTCTCGCAGCCGAGCTCGACCATGCCGCCGTTGGTGCCCGCCAGGGCGATCGCGATCACGCCCTCGCTGGTCGCCCGCCCCTCGCGCTTGCCGGCCTTCGCCAGGCCGCGCTCGCGCAGGACCTCGACGGCCTTGGCGAGGTCGCCCCCCGCCTCGGTGAGCGCCTTCTTGCAGTCCATCATGCCCGCGCCGGTTTGCTCGCGCAGGCTCTTCACGTCTTTCGCGGAAATGTCCGCCACGATTGACTCCTTGGGGTCTCCTCGGTATCGGCACGCGCCGGCAGGGACGCGAGCGGATCCGGGGCTCTATTCCGATTCGGTTTTCTCGGGCGCGGACTCCGCGCCCTCGGCCGGGGCCGCCTCGGCGCCCTCGGGCGCCGCGCTGGCTTCGGCGGGCGCCTCCGCCGCGTCTCCGCCCTCGGCTGCCTTGGCCTCGCCCTTGCCCCCGCGCTTCTCGCGGGGCTCCCGGGGTTCGGCGCTGTGGGTGCCGCGGCCGCGGCGCGGCTGCTGGGTGATCTCCACCACGACCCGACCGCCGCTGGCCTTCTCGCCTTCCGCCTTCTCCTGCTCGCTCACCTCGCTCTGGATGCGCGCGTTGTAGAGTTCGGCGCCTTCGCGACAGGCATCGGCGACGCGCTGGCAATAGAGTTCGATGGCACGGGTCGAGTCATCGTTGCCGGGAACGACGAACTCGATGCCGCCCGGATCACAGTTCGAGTCGACGATCGCGACGATCGGGATCCCGAGGCGCTGCGCCTCCTTCACGGCGATCGCTTCGCGCTTGACGTCGACCACGAACATCGCGTCCGGCAGCCGCGTCATCTCCTTGATGCCGTCGAGGGACTTTCGGTACTTCTCGATCCAGCGGTTGACCCGAGAGAGTTCCTTCTTCGAGAGCTCCGCGAGCTTCTCCTCGTCGGTGGTCTGCTCGAGCAGCTCCTTGAAGCGCTCGATCGACTTCCGCACCGTCTTGAAGTTGGTCAGCATTCCGCCGAGCCAGCGTCGGCTGACGTAGAACTGCTCGCAGCGCTGGGCCTCGGCTTCGACGAACGACTGAGCCTGACGCTTCGTGCTGACGAACAGCACCTTGCCGCCCTGGGCGACGGTCTCGGTCAGGAACGACAGCGCTTCCTGGAAGCGCGGCAGCGTCTGATCGAGATCCATGATGTGGACGCCGTTGCGCTCGCCGAACAGGAACGGCTTCATGCGCGGGTTCCAGCGTCGCGTCTGGTGACCGAAGTGGGCGCCGGCTTCCACCAGCTCACGAATGGTCAGCGCCTCGCGCTGAACCAGGGCTTCGGCCGTCTCACTCGCGGGAGGCGCGAGGGTCTCCCCCGCGGCCTCCGGGGGGGCCGGTGTCTCGGACATGGCAATCTCCTTCGCGGTTGCTCGTCCGTCCCGGAGCGTGCCTCCCCGACCCACCGACACGACACGGAGTCACGTGGTGGGCACCGCCGGGGCGCCCCTGGAACGTGTGGATTGGCAGAGGGTTAGCAGACTCCCCGGGCTTTGACTACGCGCCGGCCCCGGCCTGCCGGGCCCCATCAGTCCCCGCTCCGACCCCGCGAGGTCAAGCGCGGCAGAGCGGCGCGCGGAGTGAGGCGTCGCCGATGCGGAGTCCAACGGACTAGGTCGTGTACTCGGCGTTGATCCGCACGTAGTCGTAGGTCAGGTCGCAGGTCCAGAGCTGGGACTGGCCCTTCCCGAGCCCGAGTTCGACCTCGATCGCCACCTCCGGCGCCCGGATCGCCTTCTCCGCTCTGCGCCGGGCGGCCGGTCCGGCCGACCCACCGTTGCGAAAAACCACCACCCCGCCGAGCCGGACCCGGGTCCGCTCGAGGCGCAGCGGCACCCGCGCGGCCCCGATCGTCTGGAGGATCCGGCCCCAGTTCGGGTCACCGCCGAAGAGCGCCGTCTTCACCAGCACCGAGTTCGCGATCCGGCGGGCTGCCCGCTCGGCGTCGCGGTGGCTGCGCGCACCGGACACCCGCACGTCGACGAGCTTCGTGGCGCCCTCCCCGTCCCGGGCCAGCTGACGCGCGAGATCGGTGGACACCGCCTCGACGGCCGCCTGGAAGCGCGCGGCCCCCGGCCGACCGGCCCGCAGGGTCGGATTCCCTGCAGCGCCGCTCGCCAGCAACAACACGCTGTCGCTTGTCGAGCCCTCGCCATCCACGCTCAGCCGGTTGAAGCTCTGATCGCTCGACTGCTTCAACACGCGGCGCAGGAAGGCCGGGGCGACGTCGGCGTCGGTCACCAGGAAGGCGAGCATGGTGGCCATGTTCGGCTCGATCATGCCCGCGCCCTTGGCGATGCCCGCCACCGTGATCGTGCGCCCGCCGAAGCGAATGCGCTGGCGGGCGAGCTTCGGGACCGTGTCGGTCGTCATGATCGCGCGCGCCGCATCGCCGAAGCCGTTCGGCGCCAGGGCGTCGTAGGCCGCGCGCGCCCCGGTCCGGATCTTCGTCATCGGGAGCGGCTCACCGATCACGCCCGTGGACGCCACGAGCACGTCCTCGGGCTTGGCGCCGAGGGGGTCGGCAGCGAACCCGGCCATGCGCCTCGCGTCACGGCGACCCCGCGCCCCCATCGCGACGTTCGAGATGCCGCTGTTCACGATCACGCCGCGCGTGCGACCGCTTCGCACCTGGGCCCGCGACCATTCCACCGGAGCGCCGACGACCGTCGAACGCGTGAACACCCCCGCAACCGCGGCCGAGGCATCGGCGGCGATCAAGGCGAGATCGTGGCCCTGGGCCTTGATGCCGCAGTGAACGCCCGCAGCGCGAAAGCCGGGAACCTGGAAGGTGTCGATGGTCAACGCGGAGCCGTCACCCGACGCCGTGGCACTTCTTGTACTTCTTGCCGCTGCCGCACGGGCACGGGTCGTTGCGGCCCACCTTCGCCATCTTCGAGGGCGTGCGCTGGCCGGGCTGCGCGACCGGCCCCGCGCCCGGCTTTCCGCCCTGCGCCTGGGGCGGCGGTCCCGACGCGGGCAGCGCCGCAGCGCCGGGGCTCGGCGCCTGATCGGGCGTGGGGGGAAGCGCGAACTTGAACACCAGCTCCAAGGCCTGGGCGTCGATCCGCGCGTTCATCTCTTCGAAGAGGGTGAAGCCCTCGCGCTGATACTCGAGCTTCGGGTCGCGCTGGCCGTAGGCGCGCATCCCGATGCCCTCGCGCAGGCCGTCCATCGAGTGGAGATGATCCTTCCACTGGGTATCCAGGATCTGCAGCAGGATCTCGGTCTCGAGACGCGCGAAATTCGGATATCCCGACTCGGCGTACTGCTCGGCCAGGCCGTCGCATTCCTTCTTCTTCGCCTCGAGCACGGCGCCGACGCGATCGAGGATCGCCGCCCCGAGGACGTCCCGATCCTTCGCCGGCTTCCCACCCTCCTGGAAGGGAGCGGCGCTCGCGTCGAACTCGACACCGAACTGGGCGGTCATCGCCTTCGCCAGGTCGTCGACGGCCTCCGGGTCGAGGTCGCCCTTTGCCGGCCAGTACGAATCGAGGACCGCCACGATCGCCCCCTCGGCCATGTCCAGGACCTCGGCGTGCGCGTCCTGTTCCATGGCCTCACGGCGCCGCGCGTAGAACGCCTGGCGCTGGGAGTTCATGACGTTGTCGTAGTCGAGCAGGTGCTTGCGGATATCGAAGTTTCGGGCCTCGACCTTCTTCTGTGCGTTCTCGATCACCCGCGTGAGCAGCTTGTTCTCGATCGCCTCGCCTTCTTCGACGCCGACCCGATCCCACCACTGCTTGACCCGGTCCGCTTCGAAGATGCGCAGCAGGTCGTCTTCGAGGGACAGGAAGAACTGGCTCGAGCCCGCGTCACCCTGACGGCCGGCGCGGCCGCGCAGCTGGTTGTCGACGCGGCGACTCTCGTGGCGCTCGGTGCCCATGATGTGGAGTCCGCCGGCCTCGACGACGTCGTCGCGCTCCTCCGCACACTGATGCTCGAAGCGCGCCAGCGTCTCGGGGTAGTCCGCGTGCGTCTTGTCTCCGCCGCACTTCGCGAGCGCCATCATCTCGGCGTTGCCACCGAGCACGATGTCGGTGCCGCGGCCTGCCATGTTCGTCGAGATGGTGACGGCGCCGCTGCGCCCGGCCTGGGCGACGATCTCGGCCTCGCGCTCGTGCGCCTTCGCGTTGAGCACGTTGTGACGAATGCCGCGCTTCTTGAGCTTCTTGCCCAGCATCTCGGAGGTCTCGATCGAGATGGTGCCGACGAGGACGGGCTGCCCTTCCTCGTGGCGGTCCTTGATGTCTTCGATGACGGCGTCGAACTTCTCGCGCTGCGTCTTGAAGACGACGTCCTGCTGGTCATCGCGGACCATCGGCCGATGCGTCGGGATCATCGTGACGTCCAGGTCGTAGATCTTCGCGAACTCCGGCGCTTCGGTGTCCGCCGTGCCCGTCATGCCGCCGAGCTTGTCGTACATGCGGAAGAAGTTCTGGAAGGTGATCGACGCCAGGGTCTGATTCTCGCTGCGAACCGGGATGCCTTCCTTCGCCTCGACCGCCTGGTGCAGGCCGTCGCTCCAGCGTCGGCCGGGCATCATGCGTCCGGTGAACTCGTCGACGATCACCACCTCGGGGCGACCGTCCTCGCCCTGCCGGACGACGTAATCGACGTCGCGCCGCTTCAGGTGATGGGCCGAGAGCGCCTGATTCACGGCGTGCAGCACCGGCAGCATGCCCGGGTCGTAGAGGTTCTCGACGCGCAGCAGCTTCTCGACCTTGTGCACGCCCTCCTCGGTGAGCGTGGCGCTGTGGGCCTTCTCGTCGACCCAGAAGTCGCCGGTCTCTTCGATCGCCTTCGCCGCCTCGCCCTTCTCGCCTTGATCG
>JBCCEW010000053.1 GCA_039030075.1 Myxococcota bacterium
AGCGCCGCGACGCTGAGCGCGCCGCCGAGCAGGCCGGCGCCGAGCGGCCCCAGGGTGGGGATGCCCGGCGACGACGCCGGCTGGAACGGTCCGGTCACCTCGTAGGTGCGGCCCGGATTGCGTTGCGAGCTGAAGTAGAGGCGCGTGCCGTCGGGGTTGAGGGCAGGGCCGGTGATCTCGGTGTTGCTCGTGCCGGTGAGGCGCAGGATCGGGTGGACCCCGCCGCTCGGGGTGAGCGCCACGATCTCGAGGTTGCCGTCGTCTTCGGCGACGTAGACGTCGCCGTTCCCCGCGACGAAGACGTTGTCGGGTTCGGTGAGGGCGCCCGAGCCGTCGTAGTAGATCTCGAGGGTGTGGGGCGTGACCGTGGTGTCCAGCTTCCAGACCCGGTCGTCGCCCTTCGTCGAGAAGTAGACGAGCCCGTCCTGGTACCAGCAGCCCTCTCCGCCGTTGAAGGCGAAGCCGCTGCCGACGCTCGTCGTCCACGAGAGGCCCTTCACTTCTCCCGGCGCGATCGAACCCCCCGCTACCTGGGCCACCTCGAGCGTGCCGGCGGAGAGATCGGGATAGCTGGCGGGCGTGAAGCGGTAGAACTTCCCGGTGCCGGTGTCTTCGGTCAGGAAGACACACTCGTGCACCGGATCGACGGCGGCCGCTTCGTGGTTGAAGCTGCCCATGGCCGGACGCACGACGCCACTCCCCGGTTGGGTGGGGTCGCACTCGTACACCTGGCCGCTGCCGGTCTCCTCGCAGGAGAGCCAGGTACCCCAAGGCGTCGGGCCCCCGGCGCAGTTGCGGGTGGTGCCCGAGCAGATGCTGTACGCATCGACGATGTCGGCGTTCGCGTCGAAGACGAGCGCGCTCGCGCCACCGCTGCCACCCGAGCTCTCGTCATTCGACACGTAGATCCAGCCGCCGCTGGGCGTCGGGAAGACGGCGCCACCGTCCGGGTTCGGATGCCAGGTGTAGCTGGTGCCCGTCACGGTCTGACCGCTGGTGGCGACCACGCGCGACGTGAAGCCCACCGGGAGTTCCAGCCCGTTGGCGTCGGCGGCTTGCAGCGGACCGAAGTCGTCCGCGCTCGCTGCTCCCGCCGGAGTCGCGACGACCGCGTTCCCGAACAGAGAAAGCGCGGCGGTGCTGCCGGCCGTGTGCGCGCTCCGTCGCAGCAGCGCGCGGCGGGTGAGCATCGGGCCGTCGGTCTGTGCGGTCTTCACGGGGCGCTCGGAACCTCCGTCGTTCCCAGCGCTCCAGCATACCCCGACCGCGAGGGCCCGCGGCGAAGGCGCGAACCCCCGTCAGACCCTCGCGGTTCGTGGGGAACCGAAAGCGTCGGTGGCTAGCTCCCTGCCTCCGACGCGTAGGCCTCGCGCAGCAGCTGGATCGCGTCTTCCACCGTGAGCAGGCGCTTCCACACGAGCGAGAGGGTCCGCCAGAAGAACGGGACGCGGAAGCTGCGCGGCGTGGGGTAGAGCGTGTCGATGGTCGCCGTGTCGAAGTCGGTGACCGATCCGTTGAGGGCGCAGATCAGCTGGCCCAGGCCCGCCAGGTCAGGCGGCAAGGGCAGGGCCGGGTTCGGGACGTTGAAGGGGCCGTAGGTCGCGACGGGCACGTCGAGCTGGGGCAGACGAATGCCTCCCCGCGCGTTTCCGAACTCGTCCCGCACGACGCCGTTCTCGTCGGTCTCGAGCACGGCACCCCGCGGAAGCGGCCGCCCTCGGCGCACGCGCCTCTCCATGTTGCGGAAGGTGGCGCTGTAGACCATTCCCGAGAACACGGGTCCGTCGCCGGTCGTGTTCGACGGCAGGGCACACACGTCTTCGAGGAAGATCGGGAAGGGGGTGAGCACGCCCGCCGGGATCACCTCGATGTCCTTGTGCACCGCGTTGTGCGCGCCGCCCGCGATCTCGTAATAGCGGAAGTTCGGTGCGTCCTCCTGACGGGTGCCCCGCGTGAGGATGCTGCGCACCACGTCGTTCTCTCCGACGGCCCGCACCACCGGCACCGGCAGGTCGCGAGGGGCGAAGCCCTGGGGATCGCCGGTGGCAAACCTGGGCGAATCCGTCGACAGGGAACGCGAGCCACCGCCGGCCGACTGGATGAAGTAGCCGTCGTTCACGGGGAAGTGGAACTCGCTCGCGTAGGTGGTGACGCTGCCGCCCTGCTGGGACTGGCCGGCGTGGAAGATGCGCTGCACGTGGAAGCCGGCCGGCAGCGGGTTGTTGGCCCCGTTCTTCAGCAGGTTCGCGAGCTGGCTCGCGATCTCGTAGGCCTGCCCGTCCTCGGCGATCAAGAGATCTGCGTAGCGGCCGAGGCACTGGGGCTCGAAGGTCACGAGCGCCGGGCATCCGAAGAGCAGGAAGCCGAGCCCCTGCTGCGAGTTGGTGAAGCCGATGTAGATCATGCCTTCGCGGCCGAAGTGGCCGGCCGAGGCGTCGTAGACCGGGGCGGTGTCGAAGCCCGCCGTCGTGTTGAACCACTCGATGACGACGGTGCCGTTGAAGTCGTGGGCGTTCTGTGGCCGCCGCACGAGGAAGCGCGTCTTGTAGGGCAGGGTCGAGACGACGCTCTTCTCACCGCGGGTGGGCGGATCGTTGTCGTAGGCGAAGACGTCGGCGGTGCCCTCGATGAAGAACTCTTCCTCGACGTAGGGGAGGGGGAAGTCCGCGATGTCGCGGAAGCCCGGGGAGAAGGAGTCGCCCACGGTCGGTGTCGAGACGACGACCGGGGCGTCGGGCGCGGCGAGTGCCGGCGCGGTCACGAGCACGGTCCAGAGGCAGAGAACGAGGCGGAGGCAGCGCGTCATCGGGTCCACTCCTTCGGTTCGGGTGCGTCGGGCGCCCACACGGGCGAGGCCGGATCTTCCTTCGCCGGAGAGCCGTGGGTCAAGAAAGATCCTAATATCCGGACAATTTCGTGCAGACCCTCTAAATTCTTCCCAGAAGGCTCCGATGCTTGCCCCGAAATCCCCGATCCCCCTGTATCTGCAGCTGAAAAGCGAGCTGCTCGCGAGCATCGAGGCGGGCGTCTGGGCGCCCGGCGACCGCATGCCCGGCGACGAGGAGCTCGGCCGGACCTACGGCGTGTCGCGCGCCACCGTGCGTCAGGCGCTGAAGGAGCTCGAGCTGGCGGGCCTCATCGAGCGGTTCCGCGGACGCGGCACCTTCCTCGCGTCCGCGAAGCTGCGTCATGGTCCTCAGCATCAGCTGAGCCACAGCTTGCAGGCGGTCGGTCGCGAGCCGGGCTGGCGGGTGCTCGCCGCCGAAGCGCGGCCCGCCACGCCGATGCTGGCGGCCGCCCTGGAAGTGGCCGAGGGAGCGACGCTCTTCTTCACGCGACGGCTGCGGCTCGCCGGGGACGTGCCGATCGGCGTGCTGGTGGCCCACGCGAACGTCGCGCCCCAGCGCGCGCCCCTCGCCGCCTTGGAGACAGGAAGCTCGACGGACTATCTCGCCGAGGTCTCGAACCTGAACGGAGCGCGTGCCGAGCGCACGCTGGAGGCGGTGTCGGCCGACGCGGAGGAAGCGACGCTCCTGGGTGTCCGCCAAGGGGCGCCCATGCTGCGGGTGCGCCGCATTCTCCGCGCGGCGGACGGCCGTCCGCTGGAGCACTTCCTCGGCACGTATCGGGGCGATCGCTTCCAGTACCAGACCGACGGCGCCCTCCGCGGCTAGCCCGTCAGGTCTGGGGCTGGGGATCCTTCGTGTCGACCGGGGAAGCGGCGTCGTTCGCCGCGCCCGGATTCGCGATCTCCTCGAGGGTCTTCCCCGCCGTTTCCGGCAGCGCCAGCCATGCCAGCACCGGCACCAGGAAGGCAGCGGTGGCCACGACCGACACCGCGCTCCAGTTCGAACCGAGCGCGTGGAACAAGACGGAGACCGCAGCCAGGCCAAGCACCATGCCGCCGTCGCGCGCCACCGTGCGTACGCCCGAGGCCGTCGAGCGCTGGGCCGTCGGGAAGAGCTCGGCACCGTAGGTGGAGAGGGTGACGTCGGTGCCCATCATCGAGAAGAGCAGCAAGATGTAGAGCGCCGGCGCGAAGATCCCGGCGGCGGAGTAGAACGCGAGGGTGGCGAGCCCGAACCCCAACCCGAAGAGGGAGGCCATCGGCCGCCGCCCGTGGCGATCCGAGAGCCAACCGGCCAGCGGGTTCCCGACGATCGCGAACATGCCGCCGAGGAAGGTGAGCAGCGCGACCGAGGCGGGCGTCCAGGCGTGGACGTCCTGCAGGTACTTCGGCGCGAAGAAGCCCGCGGTTCCCATCACCGAACCGAAGGCGAGGGCGGCCGCCGCGAGGGCCAACAGCCGGCCGCGGTGGGAACGCCAGAGCGCGAGGACGGGCTCGAGTGCCGGCGTGACCTGCGGCGCAGACTGTCGCTGTGCTTCGAGCTCGGTGTAGCGATCCGTCTCGGGCAGCGTGCGTCGCCAGTAGGCCACGAGCAGGAGCGGGCCCAGGCCGAACAGGTAGAGCGTGCGCCATCCGTAGGGGAGCACGTCGACGAAGCCGAACGCGACCGACGCGAGCCCGGCGCCGCAGGCATGAATGGCGCCGAGCGCCCCGATGCCCCAGCCGCGGTGCTCGGGTGCGAACTCCTCGGCGATCACCACCACCGCGATGAGCGTCTCGGCGACGGCGAACGCGCGCGCGAGCAGCTGCAGCCCGACGAAGACCTCGGCGTTGGGCGCGAATGCGGTGGCTCCGGTGAGCAGCGTGTAGGCGAGCACCGTGACGAGCAGCAGGCGGCGCCGTCCGAAGCGGTCGGCGGCCAGCGCGATCGGCAGCGCGAGCACGCCGCCGAGCCGCACGATCGAACCGAGGTAGCCGAGGCTGCCTTCCGCGATCGCGAGATCGGCCTGGATCTGCTTGAGGTTCAGCTGGAAGAGG
>JBCCEW010000054.1 GCA_039030075.1 Myxococcota bacterium
CTGGTTGCGACGTTGGTACCACCAGGCACTCGCGAACCCGGAAGTCACGGTCACCGTCGACGGCAAGGATACGAAGCGGATCGCCGTCCCCATCGAAGGCGAAGAGCGCGCACGCGTCGCCGAGGCCTACGACTTCGGTCTGCTGTTCCGCTTGATCTGCGGCTTCGCTCCGAACCGATTCTTGCGTCTCGACCCCGTCGGGTAGCGCCCTCGAGGCGTCCCCTTCGTCGGCAAGAGCTCCCTGCGTGGGCGACTCGGCGATCGGGCGGTGTCGCGTGTCAGGTCGGCCCTGCTTCGGTCTCTCGCTGGTAGCGGTAGTTCTCGCGGACCGACGTCATGCGGGCCGTGCGCGGGTCGAGCTTCATCCTTTGGACGGCGACGACGAGGTGCATGGCGTCGGGCCTCGCAGCGAAGATCGCGTCAGCGAGCGCATCCGGTGCGTGGAGCCTCCCCAACGCATGGCGGAGCACTCGGAAGCGCTGAAGGGCGGCGTGTGCGGTGGCTGGCAGCTCCCGTTCGTCGAGGGGCTCGAGATCGTTCCCCACCCGGATGAAGGGGACAACCAGCACCGGCGGTGTCGGCGTCGTGTACATCGCGAAACCACCCAGCTTCCAGGGATTCGCGTCGAAGTGCTCGACGAGCGCGAAGTGCGCCAGGGGCCAGGCGCATGCCCAGCCCAGGACACCGAGCAGGATCCACGCCCTCACAGCCAGCCCGGGTCGAAAGGAAGCGTTCCCGTCGTGACGGCGACGAGCCCGTACGCGTAGACGAGCGCAGATGGAATCAGCGCGAGTCGATTCCCGTTCGCCGTGAACAACAGCAGCAGGTTCCCGAAGAAGAGTGCGAACCCGATCTCGCGGGCTCCCAGCTGAATGAGCGCGACGAGCGCGAGCGCCACCGCGACGGCGAAGGCCCGAGAGCGCGTCCAGACGATTAGGCCGGGAAGTGCCAGCTCGAGGATCCACACCGCATTCGAGGCCGCTGGGAGGAGCCAACCGTCGGCGCGGAATGGGCCCTGACCGGTCCGCATGGGATCGAGCGCGCGCAGGGCCGCGTGCTGCGCTTCCGAGACCAGCGGCGCAAAGGCGAGCGCGAAGCGCTCGCTCTGGCTCACCATGAATGCCAGAAACTGCCCATCGAAGTACTGGCCGTAGAGGACCTTCTGCAGGCCGGTGACGAACAGCACGATCACGGCGAGCGACCGAAGGCCGGTGAGAGCAAGCGATGCCGCCTCGTCCCGCGGGCCTGCGAGGGCGAGGAGCACCACCGCATACAGCTCGAGAAAGAAGTGGTTGTCGGTGAGCGGAAAGGTGAGGACTAGCTGTAGCAGGAGCGCCGGCAGCGCCACGAAGGGTGCCAGCCAAGCGCGCTGAGGGATCCATAGGAGAAGAAACGCGACGGTCGCGATCAGCGCGGCGCCAACCAGCCCCGGGAGCCACGATGCTTCTGCGGTCGCAGCCCACAGCCAGCTTCGCGCGAAGCCGTGGAGGACCGCGAACCGGCGAAACGCCTCGATCGGACCGACCGGGTCCCGCTCCTCACCCATGGCGCGACCCAGCATCGCGGCGAGAGACGCACCCAGGGGCAGTGCCTCCGCTGAGTCCGCCGAAACGCGCGCACCGGTCAAAGGCGACACCCAGGCGCTGTTCCGTCTCTGGGCGCCGCCGCTCGTCGCATCATGTCCCGCCTTTGCGCGGCAGGGTCACCACCTGCGCCACGCCCTGCCGCGGCGGCGCCAGGGGGCCTTCGCCTTCCCGCAGCGTAGGAGCTCTGCCTTGCCGGCGGCGTGCTCGGTCGGTTCGGACACGAGCAACGTGCAGTTGCGGCGGACGTTCCGGTAGATCTGTTCGGCGCCGGACGGCCATGAAATGCGTACGCTCGCCACGCGGCCGGCGCGGCTCCGACCCAGCCCGAAGTGCGCAACGCGCTCGCTCTGTCCCAGGAAGTGGCTCACGCTTCCCATCTCTCGCACTTGCGGGGCCTCCCCGGCACGCCGGGTCACCTCGATTCGAGCGCCCAGCCCTTCGCTGTTGCCACGGGCGCCGCGTGTCCGCACGCGTAGCCAGTCGCGTCGGTTCCCCCCGCGGTTGCGGTACAGCTGCGGGCGGCCGCCGTTCGTCAGCACGAGCAGGTCGAGGTCGCCATCCTGGTCGTAATCGAAAACCAGGAGGCCCTTGCCGGAACCCGTGTGATCGAGTCCGATCGAACCCGAGACCTCCGTCATCCGGCCCGAACCATCGTTCTCCCAGAACCGCATCGGATCCTGCCGGAAGGGCTCCTCCACGTCGGTTCCCGGGAAAGCGATGCCGTTGGTCATGGCGAGGTCGAGGTCGCCGTCGTTGTCGTAGTCGAACGCGGCGGCCCCCCATCCCCAGAAGCCGGCTCGCACGCCCGCCGCATCCGTGGCATCCGAGAAGCGCCGGTTTCCCTCGTTGCGATAGAGGCGGTTCCCGGTCGTCCCCCAGTTGCAGTCGGGGCAGCTGGGGACGTCCTCCCAGATGGAAGTGACGAACCAGTCGAGCCACCCGTCACCGTCGAAGTCTCCGATCGTCGATCCCATCCCGTTCTCGTCGGTTCCGACGCCCGAGGCGAGGGTGCCGTCGTCGAAGCTGCCGTCACCGCGATTCCAGAACAGGCGACTGGTCCCGAAGTCGGCCGCGACGGCGAGGTCGGGCCAACCGTCGCGATCGAGATCGCTGAAGGCGGATGCGAACGCGTGGACGCCCTCGAGGGCGACGCCTGCGGATTCGGTGCGGTCCTCGAAGGTACCGGGCGCCTCCTCTCCGCGATTGCGCAGCAAGCGGGAGTGGCTCTCGAACTGCGGGATCCACTCGGTCGTGTGCAGGTCGATCCAGCCATCGCGATCGTAGTCGCCGAAGGCCACGCCGAAGCTGCGGTGCGGAAGCGCTGTGTCGACCGCCGCGCCGCGCTCGACGGCCTGTTCCCGGAAACTTCCCGAGCCGTCGTTCACGAACAGGTAGTTGCGCGTGTTCGTCTCGTCGCCGGCATCGCCGAGCGTCGTCACGTAGAGATCGAGGTCGCCGTCTCCATCGAGATCCGCGAAGCCGGCTCCGTTCGATTGCAGTTCGGGACGGAACACGCCCGCGTCTTCGGTGACATCCTCGAACCGTCCGCGTCCCCGGTTGCGATAGAGACGGTCCGAGCCGTCTACAACCGTGACGTAGAGGTCTGCGCGTCCGTCGCCGTCGACGTCGCCGACGGCGGCTCCGCCGCTCATCCGCTCCGGCTCGCAGAAGTCACCCGGCGTCTCGATCGTGAAGATGCAGTCCGGCGGCGCGACGAGCGTCTGCTGCACGTACCCGATGCCCGCTCGCTCCGAGACTTCGACGAAACGTGGTCGCCGCGCGTCCCCTGCCAGGGCCTCGGCCGCGCAGGCGACCGTCAACACGCTCGCAAGGAGCAGGGACCGCAAGAAGTCCATGGGATCAGCGCAGACGGAACGCGGCGGAAGCGACGAGGGCGAGGAACGCCACGAGCGCGCCGAGCAGGCCGAGTGCCGGAACGCCGGGGGGTGAGTACGACTCCATCGCCGCCGCAATCGGGGTATTTCCGTCGCCATCGATGGCATCGAAGGCGGCTTCGGCGGCGGGTTCGAGCTGCGTCACCAGGTTGGTCGTGATCACGCTCTCCATGGTGGGTTGGATTGCGCCGACGAAGCCGGCGCAGGGGGTCGCGTCCGTCGCCGCGTTGACGACCGATGCCGACGTCGCACCCGTTTGCACCGCGTCGATGCCTCCCGGGACATCGCTCACCGTGAAGAGGCCGGAGAGCGGAAGGGCATCCGCGCTCCAAGTGGCCGTACACGAGAACCCGATGCCGGTGACCGCGACCACATCCAGCTGGTAGGTGGGATCGAGGACATCGACGTCGACCGCGGTGCTCGCGCCCGACGACACCGACGCCGAGATTCCACCCGTCGTGGGCGGATCGACCGTGCTCGTCGTAATGTCGACCCGGCCGATGCACCCGAGGAACGAGTCCTGGTAGCAGAAGTTGTCGACGATGAGGGCCCCGTCTGGGAGGAAGGTCGCGAGGTCGACGGCAAGGCTCGTCTCGATCGCATTCTCGAGTTCCGCGTCGGGGGGGACCGCTCCGATGGGGGTGGGGACGGTCAGCAGAGCGATGGAAATCAGAACCGGAGCCGCGGAGAACCAGGGGTGAGGGAGCATCGCCACACTATACAGGGGCCCGCGGGCGAGCTGTGCGTGCTTCGCCTTCGGCACACCCTGCGACCCTCGACGTCCTGCCTTCGCGCATGGCCGAGCGCGACCGGTTGAAGCCGATTCCCGCGCGCGTCTTCGCGGCGTACTACCGCTGGTCTTCCCTGTGCAATCGACTCTGGCCCTGGGTGCGGCTGGGAGACCTGCGTCTCTGGGTCGCGCCCAGCGTCTACAAGCCGATCCAGAACGAGCACCGCATCGCTGACCTGATTCCGCCGGAGTCCTTGGTACTCGACGTCGGGTGCGGTTCGGGGGTGCTCGGGATCGCCGCGGCGCCACGCAGCCGGTCGGTGCTGGCCATCGATCTGAACCCGGACGCGATCCATACGACGCGAAGGAACGCCGAGCGTCTCGGCATCGAGAATCTGGAAACGCGTCGACTCGACCTGACGCGGGAAGCCGTTGC
>JBCCEW010000055.1 GCA_039030075.1 Myxococcota bacterium
ACGACCACCTCGGAGTCCACGTTCCCCGAGCCCAGGGCCGACTTGATCGTGGCGACCTGGTCTTCGGGGATCATGCCGTCCTCGGCGCCGAACAGGCAGACGATCTTGCCGCGGATCTTCGGCGTGCGGCTCACCGTCGACGACTTGCCCCCCATGCCCTGGGGTGCGGCGATCCCGCCGCCGTAGAAGCTCGCCGTGGCCGCGACACCCGTCTCACAGGCGGCCAGGTAGGCCATGTGACCGCCGATGCAGAAGCCCATCGCGCCCAGCTTGTCGCTCACGTCGGAACGACCGCGCAGGAACGCTTCGGAGGCCGTCGCGTCGGCGATCATCTCGTCGGCGTCGAGCTGTCCCAAGAGCTCCATGCCCTTCGACATGCCGTCGTCGTCGTAGCCGTACTCGACGCCGGGGCCGGTGCGGTGGAAGAAGTCGGGCGCCAGCACCACGTAGCCCTCGGCCGCCACGCGCTCGACTACGTCGCGAATGTGGGAGTTGATGCCAAAGATCTCCATGAACACGATCACGCCCGGCAGGCTGGCGTCGCCTTCGGGCCGGGCGAGGTAGCCGCCCATCTGGGCCCCGTCGACCGGGATCGTCACGCGTTCGGTGTGCAGCGCCATCGGGAGGTCTCCTCGTGTTGGATCGGCGCGCGCAAGATGACCGCCGGCCCCGGCGGCGTCAAGGCACCTCAGGCGTGCATCCGGATCCAGTCGGGTGCGTCGGCGAGAATCTCGGCCTCACGGAGGGCCAACGGGCGCAGCCGGGCCTCCACCTCCTCCGCGGGCGCGAGTTCGCGGGCCAGCCGCACGTAGATGCCGTGGTGTCGCGCCTCGGACGCCAGCAGCCCCGCGTAGAAGGAGCGGAGTGGTTCCCCGACCTCGGAGTTCGCCAGGCATTCGAAGCGCTCACAGCTCCGCGCCTCGATCAGGGCACAGATCAGCAGCAGATCGAGCAGCCGCGCCGGCTCGTGGGTGCGCACCTCCTTGCGCAGGCACCCCGCATAGGGTGCGGGCTTCTGGGCGCCGAAGGCATGGCCGCGCGCGGCCAGGATCTCGAGGACCTGCTCGAAGTGGACCAGCTCCTCGCGCGCCAGCCGCGAGAGCGGGGCGTGGAGGAAGGCGTGGTGCGGGTACTGGAAGATCAGGTTGATGGCCATGCCCGCGGCCTTCTTCTCGCAGTGGGCGTGGTCGATCAGCAGCGTGTCGAGATCGGCGAGCACCCGGTCGGTCCAGGCGGGGGCCGTCGCCGCGGCGAGTTTGAGCATCGGCGGGATTCTAGGCCGGACCCGCAGCGTGGCACTAGACTGGGGCTCCATGGAATACCGGAACCTCGGACACAGCGGCCTCCAGGTGAGCGAAGTCTCGCTCGGGTCCTGGCTCACCCTCGGCTCGAGCGTCGACCGCGCGGCGACGCGCGACCTGGTCCACCAGGCCTTCGACCTCGGCATCAACTTCTTCGACACCGCCGACGTCTACTCGAACGGCGAGGGCGAGGCCGCCCTCGGCGCCGCGCTGCAGGGCATCCCGCGGCGCTACGTCGTGATCGCCACGAAGTGCTTCTTCCCGATGTCCGAGCGGCCCAACGATCGCGGCCTCTCACGGAAGCACATCTTCGAGAGCGTCGAGGATTCCCTCCGCCGCCTCCAGACCGACTACCTCGACCTGCTGCAATGCCATCGGCCCGACCCGACCACGCCGATCGAAGAGACGGTGCGCGCCTTCGAAGATCTGATCCGCCAGGGGAAGATCCTCTACTGGGGCGTTTCCGAGTGGCGTGCGTCCCACATCGTCGACGCGTGCCGCACCGCCGACCTGCGCGGCGCCTACCGGCCGATCTCCAACCAACCGCAGTACAACCTGCTGCGCCGCGGGATCGAGCGGGAAGTGATCCCGGTATCCCAGCGCGAAGGGCTTTCCCAGGTCGTGTTCAGCCCCCTCGCCCAGGGCGCCCTGACCGGGAAGTACAGCGGTGGCGAGCGCCCGGCCGGCTCGCGCGCGGCCGACGACGTGCGCAACGTCTTCATGAACCAGTTCCTCGAAGACGATTCGCTCGCGCGGGTCGATGCCCTGCGCCCGGTGGCCGAGCGACTCGGGGTCTCGATGGCCCAGCTCGCCCTCGCCTGGTGCCTCGCCGAGACCAACGTGGCGAGCGTGATCGTGGGGGTCACCCGCGCGTCCCAGCTCGAGGACAACGTCAAGGCCGCCGGAATCCGCCTGGAGCCGGAGGTCCTCGCGGAGCTCGACGAGATCTTCCCGAGCCCGCGTCGGAGCTAGCGCCCGCCCCGATCCTTCGCGCGGAAGACCCGGGTCTTCGGCGGCGCTGCGAGCGGCGGCGCGGGATCGGCGAGCAGCCGCTCGGCCTCCTCGCGATCGACGAAGTCGGTGGTGGTGAGACAGAACTCGACCATGATGCCGTTCGGGTCGTTCACGTAGATCGACACGCACCAGCCGTGATCGAGTTCCATCACGTCGTGACCCGCCGCGAGGATGCGCTCGCGATGGGCGTCGAGTGCGTCCCGGTCCGCCGCCGCGAAGGCGATGTGGTTGGTCCAGACCGGCAACCCGAGGCCCGTCGCGATCGCGGGATCCCAGTCGTCACCGAGCTCCGGGTCGTGCAGGTCCCAGAAGGCGATCAGCTCGCCGTTGCCCGTGTCGTAGAAGAAGTGCTTCGCGAAGCCCTTCCCCGCCGGCGCCACCTCGACCTTCACGAGGTCGAAGCCCATCGCGGCCGTGTAGAACGCGTGGGTGGCCTTCGCGTCCTTCGTGGCCAGCGCGACGTGGTGGAAGCCCATGGCGACACCTCCGACTCGGGGTCGCATCAGGGTACCGCGCGGCGCTGAAACGCCTCCCTACGGGATCGGCAGCGCTCCACCCACGCCCGGGGCCGGGCCCGAGACCGGCGGCGGCTCGAACACCTGGAAGGGCAGCGGCTGGGCGCAGCTCCCGGCCGGCGTGTCGCAGGCGCGGCGGTCGTTGAGGACGCCGCCGAGCGGGTTGCGATCGCCGAGGCCGGTCGTGTCGATGCCCGCCAGCGGCGGTGCGGCGACGTCGCCCGGGGTCAGGTGGTTGCCCGGTGCGCCGGCGATCGTGGCGATCGCCGGGCCGAGGTCACAGTCTTCCGGGGCGCCCGCGGCGATCCGCGCATCGTGGGCGCGAGCCGTGTAGAGCGGCTCCTTCGGCTTCGAGATCACGCACTCGCCCGGCGCCGCGCTGAGCCCCTGGCTCGGGTCGCGGTTGACCGGAAGCGTGTCGTCCCACTCGCAGAGCATCGCGTAGGGGCCGATCTTCTCGGAAAAGATGTACGCCTCGGCGTCGTTGCCGACGACGTCGGCGGTCGCGTCGAGCGCGGCGAGCTGGGCCGGGTTGCCCCCCTCGCGCGGGTCGATCATCCGCACCTTGCCGATCTCGAGACGGGCGTGGGGCTGGGCCTGGTCGGTGCGACCGAGCTTCACCTGGGTCTCCTGGGCGAGGTGGGCCACCACGTCTTCCAGGAGGACGCCGACCCGCGAGCCGCTGTCGGTGCGGAGGGTGTCATCGGCGAAGATCGCGTCACCGCAGGAGAGCTGGCGCGGCGACTCGCCGGGCCGCTGGGCCGTGGCCACACCGCGCACCGAGCTCACGATGCCGAGATCGTCGGCCGCCATGGCCAGGGTGGGAGCCGCCAGGGCGCACAGGCCCACCAGGGTCGAGAGAGTGTTGGCTCGCAGCATGTGTCGTGACCTCCGGTGGGCGGAGCGCTCTGCGCGCTCCCCCCTGATGGGTGGCCCTTCGAAGGGCCGAGGGTACGCCTAGTCCCTCAGATAGTCGTCCCAGTGAAGCGTGACGTATCCGCCCACGATCTCGCGGGTGAAGTCGAAGACCCGGACGTTCGAATCCTGGTCGCTGGCCTGGTAGCGGGCGGACAGCGTGAGCCACTCGGTCACGTCGTAGAACAGCTCCGCCCGGCCCAACCAGATGCGGTCGGTTCGGTCGGCGCCCTGCCAGGTCGCGAACAACGCGGAGCCAGCGAAGCTCGAGCGGTTCTCGTAGGGGTGGTACGAGTGGCTGCCCCAGAGCTGGATCCGGAAGTCGAAGGGCAGATCGTGCTTCAGCTCGGCGTAGGCCCGGGTGCCGTTGCGCGTCCAGTCGTCGCCGTCCGCTTCATAGCGGTCGACGAGACCCCCGAGCCGGAAGGCTCCTTCCAGGTTCTCGATGAGCTCGAAGCGGTAGGTGCCCTCGAGGCCCACCTCGAGCTGGATGCCGTCACGGTCGCGGCGCCGCCGCGCGTCGTTCCCGAAGTTCGAGAGCTCCGCGTTCGCCACCATCGCCGCAACCTGGGCCGCGTTGTTCTGGTCGATCACGTCGAGCACGGGGTCGCGCTGGATCGAGAAGCGGAAGTCGTTGACGTTCGCGCGGGTGAAGAGCTGACCGAAGAAGTCGTCGGTGAAGCGGTGGGAGAGCGCGATCGAACCGCCGCCCTGGGCCAGGAACGCGTCCTCTTCGAGCCAGCTGTAGCCGGCGAAGGGCTGGAAGCGCACCCAGGTGTCGTCCGCGATCTCGAGGTCCCAGAAGATCGACAGCCAGGGGAACTGGAGGTTGAACTCGTCGAACTCGTCGTGGTGGTTGCCCTGATAGCCGGCGATGATGCCGAGGGCGTGACTCGG